>NZ_JBFBGK010000011.1:0-113917 GCF_040684615.1 Streptomyces sp. NPDC089919 | reverse complement strand
CGGCGCCCTGGTCCTCACGGCGTGCGGTTCGGACGACAACAACGCCTCGCCGAAGGACGGCACCACCAAGGCCGCGGCCCCGACCACGACCGCCCCTTCACCCCCCAATCCGCAGGTCAACCGCAAGTTGACGGGCCGTTGCGGTGCGTGGTGGACTGCGCGGGCCATTGCGGCGGTAGGAGAGGAAGTCCGGTGTGAATCCGGCGCGGTCCCGCCACTGTCATCGGGGCGCCCCTGGGGGGCGGTCCGGGAGCCAGGAACTCTCACCGCCGGTTTACGTCGAACCAGGGCGCGGACCCTGAGTGAGGACATACCTGCCATGCGTGCCGATCGCGTTTTCGCGTACGGCGTGACGGCGGGCCTGATCGGCGACCGGATCCTTGGCGATCCGCGCCGCGGGCACCCCGTCGCGGCCTTCGGACGGGCCGCCGCCGCCGTGGAGCGCGCCCTGTGGCGCGACCACCGGGGCGCCGGAGCGGTGCACACCCTGGTGTGCGCCGGGGGCGCCGCCGCCCTGGGCGTGCTCGGCGCCCGCGCCGTCCGCTCCGCCCCCGCCGCCGTCCGGATCACCCTGACCGCCGCCGCCACCTGGGCCGTGGTCGGCGGTACCTCACTGGGCCGGGAGGCCCGGGCCATCGGCGGCGCGCTCGCCGCGGGGGACGTCGACGTGGCCCGGGAACGGCTTCCCCACCTGTGCGGCCGCGACCCGCAGGCCCTGGACGAACAGCAGATCGCCCGGGCCGTGGTCGAGTCGGTGGCCGAGAACACCTCGGACGCGGTGGTCGGGGCCCTCGTGTGGGGAGCCGCCGCGGGGGTGCCCGGGCTGCTCGCCTTCCGCGCCGTCAACACCCTGGACGCGATGGTCGGCCACAGGTCCCCCCGCCACCTGCGCTACGGCTGGGCCTCGGCCCGGCTCGACGACCTCGCCGGCTGGCCCGGCGCCCGGCTGACCGCCGCGGCGGCGGTGCTGGCCGGCCCGGACCGTCGGGGGGCGGTCCGGGCCTGGCGGCAGGACGCCGCCAAGCACCCCAGCCCCAACGCCGGCCCGGTGGAGTCGGCCTTCGCCGGCGCCCTGGGCGTCCGGATGGGCGGCACCCTCGCCTACGCCGGCCGCGTCGAGCACCGGCCGGTGCTCAACGGCGCCGGCCGGCCGGTGGACCTCCCCGACATCGAGCGGGCGGTCCGGCTGTCCCGGCGGGTCACCTGGCTCGCCCTGGCCGCCTGCGTGGCGGGCCGGGCGCTCGGCCACCTCCTGCGGACCCGTACGACGTCAGGTACACCAGCCACAGCAGGCACTCCACGGAAGGCGCGGGCATGAGCGGCACACGGCTGGGCGGCGGACTCCTCGTCGCCGGCACCACCTCCGACGCGGGCAAGAGCGTGGTCACCGCCGGCATCTGCCGGTGGCTGGCCCGCCAGGGCGTCAAGGTCGCGCCCTTCAAGGCGCAGAACATGTCGCTGAACTCCTTCGTCACCCGCGAGGGCGCCGAGATCGGCCGGGCCCAGGCCATGCAGGCCCAGGCGGCCCGGGTGGAGCCCACCGCCCTGATGAACCCGGTGCTGCTCAAGCCGGGCAGCGACCGCAGCAGCCAGGTCGTGCTGCTGGGCAAGCCGGTGGGCGAGATGAGCGCCCGCGGGTTCTTCGGCGGGATCGGGGGGTCGTCCCCCGGGAAGGCGCTCCAGGGTGGCCGGCAGGAGCAGCTGCTCGGTGTGGTGACGGACTGCCTGGAGCAGTTGCGGGGCACCTATGACGCTGTGATCTGCGAGGGGGCGGGCAGCCCGGCCGAGATCAACCTGCGGCGCACCGACATCGTCAACATGGGCATCGCGCGCGCCGCGCGCTTCCCCGTGGTCGTGGTCGGGGACATCGACCGGGGCGGGGTCTTCGCGTCCTTCTTCGGCACCACCGCGCTGCTGAGCGCGGCCGACCAGGAGCTGGTCGCCGGCTACCTGGTCAACAAGTTTCGCGGGGACGTCTCGCTGCTGGAGCCGGGCCTGGAGATGCTGCGCGGGCTGACCGGCCGCCAGACGTACGGCGTCCTGCCCTTCCAGCACGGCCTGGGCATCGACGAGGAGGACGGGCTGCGGGTCTCGCTGCGCGGCGCGGTCCGCGAGTCGGTGGTGGCCCCGCCGGTGGGCGAGGACGTGCTGCGGGTGGCGGTCTGCGCGGTGCCGCTGATGTCGAACTTCACGGACGTGGACGCGCTGGCGGCCGAGCCGGGCGTGGTGGTGCGCTTCGTGGACCGCCCCGAGGAGCTGGCCGACGCCGACCTGGTCGTCGTACCGGGCACCCGGGGCACCGTGAAGGCGCTGGAGTGGCTGCGGGCCCGGGGGCTGGCCGACGCGCTGGCCCGGCGGGCCGCCGAGGGGCGTCCGGTGCTGGGCATCTGCGGTGGCTTCCAGGTGCTGGGCGAGCACATCGAGGACGAGGTGGAGTCCCGGGCCGGCTCCGTCGAGGGGCTGGGCCTGCTGCCGGTGCGGGTCCGCTTCGCGCGCGAGAAGACCCTGGCCCGGCCCGTCGGGGCGGCCCTGGGCGAGCCCGTGGAGGGGTACGAGATCCACCACGGCGTCGCGGACGTGCAGGGCGGCGAACCCTTCTTGGACGGCTGCCGGGTGGGCTCCGTCTGGGGCACCCACTGGCACGGCTCGCTGGAGTCGGACGGCTTCCGCCGCGCCTTCCTGCGCCAGGTGGCCGCCGCGGCCGGCCGGCGCTTCGTACCGGCCCCGGACACGTCCTTCGGCACGCTCCGCGAGGAGCAGCTGGACCTGCTGGGCGACCTGATCGAGACCCACGCCGACACCGCAGCCCTGCTGCGGCTCATCGAGACCGGCGCTCCGGCCGGCCTCCCCTTCATCGCTCCGGGGGCACCCGCATGACCGTCCAGACCCAGTTCCCGTTCTCCGCGGTGGTCGGCCAGGACGACCTGCGCCTGGCGCTGCTGCTCAACGCGGTGAGCCCGGCCGTCGGCGGGGTGCTCGTCCGCGGCGAGAAGGGCACCGCCAAATCCACGGCCGTGCGGGCCCTGACGGCCCTGCTGCCGGCCGTCGAGGTGGTTCCCGGCTGCCGGTTCTCCTGCGCGCCGACCGCCCCGGACCCGGGCTGCCCGGACGGTCCGCACGAGGCCGCCCAGGGCGCCGCCCGGCCGGCCCGGATGGTCGAACTGCCCATCGGCGCCTCGGAGGACCGCCTGGTCGGCGCCCTGGACATCGAGCGGGCGCTGGCCGAGGGCGTGAAGGCCTTCGAGCCGGGCCTGCTGGCCGACGCGCACCGCGGGATCCTGTACGTCGACGAAGTGAATCTCCTCCACGACCACTTGGTGGACGTGCTGCTGGACGCGGCCGCGATGGGCGCCTCGTACGTCGAGCGCGAGGGCGTCTCGGTGCGGCACGCGGCTCGGTTCCTGCTGGTCGGGACGATGAACCCGGAAGAGGGCGAGCTGCGGCCGCAGTTGCTCGACCGGTTCGGCCTGACGGTGGAGGTCGCGGCCTCCCGGGAGCCGCGGCAGCGGGTCGAGGTGGTCCGCCGCCGGCTGGCGTACGAGGACGATCCGGCGGGCTTCGCGGCCCGCTGGGCGGACGAGGAGGCGGCGGTGCGGAGCCGGGTGGTCGCCGCCCGCGCCCTGCTGCCGCAGGTCCGGCTCGGGGACGCGGCCATGCTGCGGATCGCGGCCGTGTGCGCCGGGTTCGAGGTGGACGGCATGCGCGCCGACATCGTGATGGCCCGTACGGCCGTGGCGCTCGCCGCCTGGGCCGGCCGGACGGAGGTCCGCAAGGAGGACGTCCGGCAGGCCGCGCTGCTGGCGCTGCCGCACCGTCGGCGGCGCAATCCGTTCGACGCCCCCGGCCTGGACGAGGAGAAGCTGGACCGGATCCTCGACGAGTTCCCGGACGAGGAGCCGGAGCCCGAGCCGGAGCCGGAGGGTCCCGGTGACGGGGACGGCGACGGGCCGGACGGCGGCGGGGACGGCGGCCCGGACGGCGGCGGGGTGCCCCCGCAGGGCGGCGGACACGAGGAGAGCGGCCCCCCGGACGCGGCGGACGCGCCGGAGGCGCCGGCGGCCCCCGAGCAGCCCGAGGCGCCGGCCCCGGAGGAGCCCGCCCCGGCCGCCGCAGGGGCGCCCGAGCAGGCTCCGGTACGGGCCGCGGAGCCCTTCCGGACCCGGATGCTGAGCGTGCCCGGGCTGGGCGAGGGCGCGGCCGGACGGCGCTCCCGGGCCCGGACGGCGCACGGCCGCACCACCGGTTCCCAGCGGCCCCGGGGCCAGCTGGGCAAGCTCCATCTGGCCGCGACCGTGCAGGCGGCGGCCCCGCACCAGCGGGCCCGCGGCCGCAGCGGCCCGGGCCTGGTGCTGCGCCGGGACGACCTGCGGCAGGCCACCCGGGAGGGGCGGGAGGGCAACCTCGTGCTGTTCGTGGTGGACGCCTCGGGCTCGATGGCGGCCCGGCAGCGGATGGGCGCCGTCAAGGGCGCGGTGCTCTCGCTGCTGCTCGACGCCTACCAGCGGCGCGACAAGGTCGGCCTGATCACCTTCCGCGGCAGCGCGGCGGAGCTGGCGCTGCCGCCCACCTCCTCGGTGGACACCGCGGCGGCCCGGCTGGAGCTGCTGCCCACCGGCGGCCGGACGCCGCTGGCCGCCGGCCTGCTCAAGGCCCATGAGGTGCTGCGCATCGAGCGGTTGCGCGACCCGTCCCGGCGGCCGCTGCTGGTCGTGGTCACCGACGGCCGGGCCACCGCCGGTCCGGACGCGGTGGGCCTGGCCGGCCGGGCGGCCCGGCTGCTGGCCGCCGGCGGGACCGCCTCGGTGGTCGTGGACTGCGAGAGCGGCCCGGTGCGGCTGGGCCTGGCGGGGCGGCTCGCGGCCGACCTCGGCGGGACCGCGGTGACCCTGGACGGGCTGCGCGCCGATGCGATCGCGGGCCTGGTCAAGGACGTACGGACGCACGAATTCAGCCACAGCAACAGGAGGGCCGCGTAATGCCTCAGGGACAGCCGACCGTCGTTCCGGACGACGGTCTCACCACGCGCCAGCGCCGCAACCGCCCGCTGGTCTTCGTCCACACCGGCCCGGGCAAGGGCAAGTCCACGGCCGCCTTCGGCCTGGCGCTGCGGGCCTGGAACCAGGGCTGGCCGATCGGGGTGTTCCAGTTCGTCAAGTCCGCCAAGTGGAAGGTCGGCGAGGAGAACGCCCTCAAGGCGCTCGGCGAGACGGGCAAGGGCGGCAGTGTCGTCTGGCACAAGATGGGCGAGGGCTGGTCCTGGGTGCAGCGCGACGCGCAGCTCGACAACGAGCAGGCCGCGCGGGAGGGCTGGGAGCAGGTCAAGCGGGACCTGGCCGCCGAGACCCACCGGCTGTACGTCCTGGACGAGTTCGCCTACCCGCTGCACTGGGGCTGGATCGACGTGGACGAGGTCATCCAGGTGCTGCGGGACCGTCCCGGTCAGCAGCACGTGGTCATCACGGGCCGCAACGCGCCGGAGAAGCTGGTGGAGTTCGCGGACCTGGTCACCGAGATGACCAAGGTCAAGCACCCCATGGACACCGGCCAGAAGGGCCAGAAGGGCATCGAGTGGTGAGCACCCTGCACGTCCCGCGGCTGGTGGTCGCCGCGCCCTCCTCGGGCAGCGGGAAGACCACGGTCGCGACGGGTCTGATGGCGGCCTTCGCCGAGCGGGGGCTGGCCGTCTCCCCGCACAAGGCCGGCCCGGACTACATCGACCCGGGCTACCACGCGCTTGCGACCGGACGGCCCGGGCGCAACCTCGACGCGTTCATGTGCGGTCCGGAGCTGGTGGCTCCGCTCTTCGCGCACGGGGCGGCGGGCTGCGACCTGGCCGTGGTCGAGGGCGTGATGGGCCTGTACGACGGGGCCGCCGGCCGGGGCGAGCTGGCGTCGACGGCGCACGTGGCGAAGCTGCTGCGGGCGCCGGTGGTGCTGGTGGTGGACGCGTCCTCGCAGTCGCGGTCGGTGGCCGCGCTGGTGCACGGCTTCGCCTCCTTCGACCCGCAGGTGCGGCTCGGCGGGGTGATCTTGAACAAGGTCGGTTCGGACCGGCACGAGGCGATGCTGCGGGAGGCGCTGGAGGAGGCCGGGATGCCGGTCCTGGGCGTCCTGCGGCGGGCGCCGCAGGTGGCCGCGCCGTCGCGGCACCTGGGGCTGGTGCCGGTGGCGGAGCGGCGTGCGGATGCCGTGTCCTCCGTCGCCGCCCTTGCCGAGCAGGTCCGCGAGGGCTGCGACCTCGACGCGCTCATGGCGTTGGCGAAGTCGGCGCCGCCGCTCGCCTGCGAGGCCTGGTCGCCGGCCACGGCGGTGGCGGGGGTCGGCCCTGCGGGGCTCTCCCCCAACCCGCCCTTCCACCGTTCCCCGGGGCTCCGCCCCGGACCCCGCGCCTCAGACGCCGGCGAGGCTGGATTCGGCGGGCGGCCGGTCATCGCCGTCGCCGGTGGGTCGGCGTTCACGTTCTCGTACGCCGAGCATGCGGAGTTGCTGACGGCGGCGGGGGCCGAGGTGGTGGCGTTCGATCCGCTGCACGACGAGGCGCTGCCCGCGGGGACCGCCGGGCTGGTGATCGGGGGCGGGTTCCCCGAGGTGTACGCCCACGACCTGGCGGCGAACGAGCCGCTGCGCCAGGCCGTGGCGGCGCTGGCGGCGAGCGGGGCGCCGGTGGCGGCCGAGTGCGCGGGGCTGCTGTACCTGGCCCGCTCGCTCGACGGGAAGCCGATGTGCGGGGTGCTGGACGCCGACGCGCGGATGTCGGAGCGGCTGACCCTGGGCTACCGGGAGGCCGTCGCGCTCACCGACAACCCGCTGGCCGCGGCCGGCACCCGGCTGCGCGGCCACGAGTTCCACCGCACGGTGACCGAGCCCGGCGCGGGCGCCTCGCCGGCCTGGGGCTTCACGCACCCGGAGCGCCGGGTCGAGGGCTTCGTCCAGGGCGGGGTGCACGCCAGTTACCTGCACACGCACTGGGCGGCGGAGCCGGCCGTGGCCCGGCGCCTGGTGGCGGCGGCCCGGGCGGCCGGTCCGGGGTGAGCGGGCCGGCCGGACGCTCACTCCGCGGCGATGCCCACCACCAGCCAGATGCCCAGCACTCCCCCGACCGTGCACAGCAGGGTCGACAGGGCCGGGTGCCGGTGGTGGGCCTCGGGCAGGATCTCGGCCGCCGCGAGGTAGAGCAGGGCCCCGGCGAAGAAGCCGAGGTACCCGCCGAGCGGTTCCTCCGGAAGGGTGAACAGCAGAGTGGACGCCGCGCCCACCACGGGAGCCAGGGCGTCCGCGAAGAGCATCATCAGCGCCTTGCGCCGGGCGTTCCCGTACAGGCTGGTGAGCGTGTACGTGTTGAAGCCGTCGGCGAAGTCGTGGGTGATCACGGCCAGTGCCACGGCCGTGCCCATCCCACCGCCCACCTCGAAAGCGGCGCCGAGGGCGACGCCGTCCATCAGGCTGTGGCCGACCATGGCCGCGGCGGCGGTCAGGCCCACCTGCGGCACCCGGCCGCCGTGCGGGGCCTCGCCGGGGTCGCCGTGGGCGTGGCCGTGGGAGTGCCCGCCGGCGCCGTTCGCGGCCCCGTGGGCGGCCTGGCGGACCGCCAGCAGCCGTTCCACCACGTGTGCCACCAGGAAGCCGCCGACGAACAGCAGGAGCGCCGCGGGCACCCCGAAGACCTTGTCGCCCGCCGCCTCCAGCGCCTCGGGCAGCAGGTCGAGCCCGACCACGCCGAGCATCAGCCCGCCCGCGAGGCCGAGCACCAGATGCCTGCGGTCGGTCACCCGCTGCGCCGTCCACCCGCCCGCCAGCGTCATGAGGAACGCGCCCAGAGCCACGATCACCGCCATAGGCCCCTGCTTACCGACTGCCGGTGCTCCGCGCACATCCGCGCGGCCGGGCGGCGGGCCCACCGTTGACCATTTGGTCGACGCCGGTGGATCATCGCTGGTCCCCCCACAGTTCGAGAGGACCTCGCTTTGATAGGTCTCATATCGCGACCCGGCCCCTCCCGGGTCGTCGTCGGCGTCGGTGCCCGTGCGGGCGTGTCCGTGGAAGAGGTCTGCGCGGTGGTCGAGGACGCGCTGGCCGGGGTCGGTCTGACGCCGGCGTCGGTGACCGCGCTCGCCACCGTCGAGACGAAGGCCGGGGAGGCGGGCATCGTCGGTGCCGCCGCCCGGTACGGCGTCCCCCTGGTGTCGTACGACACCCGGACGCTGGCCTCGGTGGCCGTACCGCATCCGTCGGAGGAGGTGCGGTCGGTGACCGGGACGCCCTCGGTGGCGGAGGCGGCCGCCCTCGCCGGGGGTGGTGAGCTGCTGGTGCCGAAGCAGCGGTCGGCGCAGGCGACCTGTGCGGTGGCGACCGCCGGCCGGCACGCCGCCGCGCCGGACCTGCGGCACCACGGCGACGCGGAGGTGCGGGGCGTCGCGGGGCTGGTCGACCTGGCGGTGAACGTCCGCTCGGACACGCCTCCGCAGTGGCTCAAGCACGAGATCGCCACGTCCCTGGACGGCCTCGCGGCCTATCCGGACGGGCGGGCCGCACGGGCCGCGGTGGCCGAGCGGCACGGCCTGCCGGTGGAGCGGGTGCTGCTGACGGCCGGGGCCGCGGAGGCCTTCGTGCTGCTGGCGCGGGCGCTGCCGGTGCGGCGGCCGGTGGTGGTGCACCCGCAGTTCACCGAGCCGGAGGCGGCCCTGCTGGATGCGGGGCACCGGGTGGAGCGGGTGCTGCTGCGGGAGGAGGACGGCTTCCTGCTGGACCCGGCGGCGGTGCCCGAGGACGCCGATCTGGTGGTGGTCGGCAATCCGACCAACCCGACCTCGGTGCTGCATCCGGCGCGGACGCTGGAGCGGCTGGCCCGGCCGGGCCGGATCCTGGTGGTGGACGAGGCGTTCATGGACGCGGTGCCCGGCGAGCGCGAGGCGCTGGCCGGACGGACCGACGTACCGGGGCTGGTGGTGCTGCGCAGCCTGACGAAGACCTGGGGGCTGGCGGGCCTGCGGATCGGGTACGTGCTGGCCGAGCCGGAGACGATCGCGCTGCTGGAGCGGGCCCAGCCGTTGTGGCCGGTGTCGACCCCGGCGCTGGTCGCGGCGGAGGCCTGCGTCTCGGAGCGGGCGCTGGCGGAGGCGGAGGAGGCGGCCCGGCGGATCGCCGTGGACCGGGACCACCTGCTGGCGGGGCTGGCGGAGTTCGAGGAGATCCGGGCGGTGAAGCCGGCCGAGGGGCCGTTCGTGCTGATCCGGCTGGACCGGGCGGACGAGGTCCGGGAGCGGCTGCGGAAGCTGGGCTTCGCGGCCCGCCGCGGGGACACCTTCCCGGGGCTGGGGCCGGACTGGCTGCGCCTGGCGGTCCGGGACCGGGCGACCACCGGCCGCTTCCTCCAGGCCCTGGACCAGGCCCTGGCGCTGCTGACGCGCTGAGACGGCGAGGGGGAGGACGCCCTGTACCGACGTCCTCCCCCTGGTTCTGCGGCCCCCCGGCCGTTCCCCCTCGGGCCGGTCAGACGCCGCGGCGGCCCCGGCCGCCGCGGGTGACGACCAGCGCGCCCGCGCCGACGCCGAGCAGGATCAGCGCTCCCCCGGCGACGTAGGGCGTGGCCGAACTGCCGCCGGTCTCGGCGAGGTTGCCCTGCGGCTTCACGTCCGGCGCCGGGGTGTGGGCGGGCTTGCTCGGGGTGGGCGTGGCCGAGGGGGACGGAGCGCCGGCCGGGGTCCGGCAGGTGGCCTGGACCAGCACGACCTCGCCGGTCACCTCGGCGACGTTCAGGTTGAGCGGGTTGACCGAGACCTTGAGCCGCAGGGCGGTGGCGGCGGCGGTCCGGGAGGTGGTCTCGGTGCTGGACAGGTCGAGGCGGACCTCGCCGACCGCGGGGACCGCGACCTTGGTGGTGCCGCCCGAGGAGAGGGTGACCCGCTTGCCGAGCACGGTCACGGCCCCGAGCACGTTGGACTCGGCCACCGGGCGGCGGCCGGCCTCGCAGACGGCCTTCGAGGTGACCTCCTCGACCTGGATCAGGGAGAGCAGCGGCAGGCCGGGGACGTGCACCCGGGCGTTGACCAGGCGGGCGGAGCCCTCGGCCCGCTCCTTGTCGGCGGTGGCCTTCGCGCTGGCCACGTCCGCCCGCAGGACGTCGACCGGCTTGCCCTTCTCCACCCCGTCCAGGGTCACCGTCAACGCCGTCTTCTCGGCGGCGGCGGGGGCCTGCACCTCGTTCAGGGTGGCCTTCAGGGGCAGGTGCACGGTCTTGTTGAGAAGGCCCACGTCCAGTCCGGCACGCAGCACGACGGCGCTCGCCCGCCCGTCCCCTCCGGTGGCGTGCGCGGGGCCGGCGGTGAGCAGCGCGGTGGGACCCGCGACGAGTGCCGCGGCGGCCAGCGCGGCGGAGGAACGGCGTGCGGGCATGCGGAAGGTGTTGCTGTTCAAGGTGGTGGAACCCCCAAGGAGTTATGGAGCCCCCGGCGCCGCCAATGGGGGACATTGCGCGCGCCGACGGCCTCGACCCCGGAATACTTACGCACTGAGGGTGAACGGACAGCCACCTGGCGTGAGTTCACTCCAAAGGGGGGTTTCCGCGTACATATTCGAATCTATGGGCACGCAACGCCCCAGCCACCCCGGCCGTCACACCATTGGACGGCACGCGCCGGTCCGCACGCCGCCCGCGGAGCGATCCCAACGACCGCGGGCCCGGCGGGGTAACGCCTCGTCAACCGGCGTACCGCACCGGGCCCGGCACGTGACCCGTGGTCGTTATCCCGCGATCCGGCCGTTCAGGACCACCCGCCGCGGCCGGGCCAGTTCGGTGACGTCCGCGCGGGGGTCGGCCCCGTACACCACCAGGTCGGCGGGGGCGCCCTCGTCCAGCCCCGGCCGGCCGAGCCAGCTGCGGGCGCGCCAGGCGGTGGCCGCGAGCGCGTCCGTCGCGGGGATGCCGGCCTTGACCAGTTCGGCCACCTCCTCGGCGACCAGGCCGTGCGGCAGCGAACCGCCGGCGTCGGTGCCCACGAAGACCGGCACGCCCGCGTCGTAGGCCGCCCGCACCGTGTCGTACCGGCGCTCGTGGAGCCGGCGCATATGGGCGGACCAGCGCGGGAACTTGGCCTCGCCGCCGTCCGCGAGGTGCGGGAAGGTCGCGATGTTCACCAGCGTGGGCACGATCGCCACACCCCGCTCGGCGAAGAGCGGGATGGTGTCCTCGGTGAGGCCGGTGGCGTGTTCGATGCAGTCGATGCCCGCCTCGACCAGGTCGCGCAGCGAGTCCTCGGCGAAGCAGTGGGCGGTGACCCGGGCGCCCAGCCGGTGCGCCTCCGCGATGGCCGCCTCGACCTCGGCCCGGGGCCAGCAGGCCGTCAGGTCGCCCGCGTCCCGGTCGATCCAGTCGCCGACCAGCTTGACCCAGCCGTCGCCCCGCTTGGCCTCCTGGCCGACGTACGCGACCAGGTCCGCCGGCTCGATCTCATGGGCGTAGTTGCGGATGTAGCGGCGGGTGCGGGCGATGTGCCGGCCGGCCCGGATGATCTTCGGCAGGTCCTCCCGCTCGTCGATCCAGCGGGTGTCGGAGGGCGACCCGGCGTCCCGGATCAGCAGGGTGCCGGCCTCCCGGTCGGTGAGCGCCTGCTCCTCGCTGACGGCGTCGTCCACCGGGCCGTGCCGGTCGAGCCCCACGTGGCAGTGGGCGTCGACCAGACCCGGCAGCACCCAGCCCTCGACGGTGGTGACCTCGCGGGCGGAGAGCGGGCGTTGGTAGGAGATGCGTCCCCCGACGACCCAGAGCTCGTCGCGGACCTCGTCGGGTCCGACGAGCACCCGCCCCTTCACATGCAGTACGGCGTGATCGCTCATGTGCGGCACTGTACGCAGGTGCTCGATAGGCTCGGGGCGGTAGTCCCTGACGAAGAGAGCCGATGTGCGCACCACCGCGAACCACCCCCTCCTTGACCTGCCGCCGCTGACCCCGGAGCGCTTCGCCTCGATCGAGCGGGGGGTCGCGGAACTCCTCGGCACCCGCGCGGACGTGGTCGTCACGCAGGGCGAGGCGCTGCTGCCGCTGGAGGGCTGCATCCGGTCGGGGGCGCGGCCCGGTTCGACCGCGCTGAACGTCGTCACCGGCCCCTACGGCACCACCTTCGGCAACTGGCTGCGGGACTGCGGTGCCGAGGTCGTGGACCTGGCGGTGCCCTTCGACACGGCCGTCTCCGCGGAGCAGGTCGCCGAGGCGCTGGCGGCCCGTCCGGAGATCGACTTCGTCTCCCTGGTGCACGCGGAGGCGGCCACCGGCAACACGAACCCGGTCGCCGAGATCGGCGAGGCGGTGCGCGCCCACGGCGCGCTCTTCATGCTGGACGCGGTCGCCTCGGTCGGCGCCGAGCCGCTGCTGCCGGACGCCTGGGGCGTGGACCTGTGCGTGATCGGCGCGCAGAAGGCGATGGGCGGCCCGGCCGGCGTCTCCGCCGTCTCGGTCAGCGAGCGCGCCTGGGAGCGCTTCGCCGCCAACCCGGCCGCGCCGCGCCGCTCGTACCTCTCCCTGCTGGACTGGAAGGAGCGCTGGATCGACGGCGGCCGCAAGGCCCTGCTGCACGCCCCGGCCCAGCTGGAGATGCTGGCCCTGGAGGCCTGCCTGGAGCGGATCACGACCGAGGGCCTGCCCGCGCTGATGCGCCGGCACACCGCCGCGGCCACCGCGACCCGCGCCGGCGCCGCCGCCCTCGCGGGCCTGGCCCCGTACGTCGGCGACGTCCGCGCGGCCGCCCCGGTCGCCACCACCCTGCGGGTCGACGCGGGCCTGGACGCCTCGGCGCTGGTGGCCAAGGCCCTGGCCGGAGCACCCGGAGCCCCCCTGGTGGCCGGCGGCGGCGCCCTGGCGACCTCGATGATCCGCGTCAACCACTACGGCCCCGACGCCTCCCTGGCAGCCGTCCTGGCCTCCCTGACCGCCCTGGCCGGCGCCCTCGCCACCCCGTCGGAAGAGGCCCTGGCCACGGCCACCGCCGCCTGGGAGTCCGCCCTCACCGCCTGACCCGTGCGCCCGCCGCGGTAGGCCGCCGGCGGCCTACCGCCCCCCGTCACCCCCCGAGCACATCCAACAGCCGGTCCACATCCCCCACCGTGTTGTACAGATGGAAGGAAGCCCGCAGCGACCCCGCCCGGGCGGCGGTGTACACCCCCGCCGCCGCCAGCGCCTCCTGCCGGTCCCCGACTCCCGGGACGGACACGATCGCGGAGTCACCGGGCACCGGCTCGTGCCCGAGCGAGGCGAGACCGGCCCGGTAGCGGGCGGCGAGCGCGGTGTCGTGGGCGTGCACGGCGGCGATGCCCACCCGCTCCAGCAGCTCCAGCGAGGGGGCCGCCGCGTGGTACGGCAGGAAGGGCGGGGCTGCATCGAAGCGCCGGGCGTCCGGGGCGAGTTCGGTGACCGGCCCGTAGGTCGAGTCCCATATCGACGCCCCCGCTACCCAGCCCGCGAAGAGCGGCACCAGGGACTCCTGGGCCTCCTCGGTGACGGTCAGGTAGGAGGCGCCCCGGCCGCCGAGGAGCCACTTGTAGCCGGCCGTCACGGTGTAGTCGTACCGTCCGGCCTCGAAGGGCAGCCAGCCGGCCGCGTGGGTGGCGTCGATCAGGGTGCGGGCGCCGTGCGCCGCCGCGGCGGCGCGGACCGCGGCCAGGTCCCCGGTCCGGCCGTCGGCGGACTGGACCGCGCTCAGGGCCACCAGCGCGGTCTCCGGGCGGACCGCCTCGGCCAGCGATTCGAGCGGGGCGAAGCGGACCTTGAGGTCGTCCCGGACCGAGAACGGACTGATGAGCGAGGAGAAGTCCCCTTCCGGGAGGAGGACTTCGGCGCCGGCCGGCAGGGCGGCCGAGATCAGGCCGACATGCGTGGAGACCGCCGCGCCCAGCGCCACCCGGCCCGGGGCCACGCCCACGAGCCGGGCGAAGGCCGCGCGGGCGGCCTCGACGGTCTCGAAGCTGCCGAATCCTTCGGGGGTCCCGGCCTGGCCGGCGTCGGCCAGCGCCCGGACCGCCGCCGCCGACCGGCGCGGCAGCACGCCGGTCGTGGCGGTGTTGAGGTAGGTGGTGGTGTGCCCGAACTCGGCACGGATGACGTCGGCGAACGCGATCGGCTCCATGCGCCCACTCTGCGCCAGGAGCTACCCAAAGTCTATTGAGTATCTTTACATGATCCCCATAAGGATCACTTATCTATCGCTCCTCGCGCCGGCGCCGGCGCCGGATCCGGCCGGGCGGCTCAGCCCTGGGGGACCGCGCAGGCGCCGTCGGGCTCGCAGGCCTCGCCGGCCGGGGCGGCGGCGGTCAGCTCGCGGCCCGCCCAGGCCTGCTCCAGGGCCTGGGTGAACACCTCGGCGGGCTGCCCGCCGGAGATGCCGAAGCGGCGGTCCAGGACGAAGAACGGCACGGAGTTCGCGCCCAGTTCGGCCGCCTCCCGCTCGTCCTCCCGCACCTGCTCGGCGTAGGCGCCCTCGTCGGCCAGGACCGCACGCGCCTCGGCCTCGTCCAGCCCGGCCTCGACGGCGAGGGCGAGGAGCACCTCCGGGTCGAACACCGAGCGCTGCTCGGCGAAGTTGGCCCGGTAGGCGAGGTCGAGCAGCTGCTCCTGGCGGCCCCGCGCGGCGGCGAGGTGCAGCAGGCGGTGGATGTCGAAGGTGCTGCCGTGGTCGCGGCCCTCGGTGCGGTACTCCAGGCCCTCGGCGCGGGCGTTGGCGGCCACGTGCTCCTCCATGCCGCGGGCCTCGTCGAGGGTGCGGCCGTACTTCTTCGCCAGCATCTCGACCACCGGTGCGGTCACGCCCCGGGCGGCGCGGGGGTCGAGCTCGAAGGAGCGGTACACGACCTCCACCTGGTCCTTGTGGGCGAAGGCGGCCAGCCCCTTCTCGAAGCGGGTCTTGCCGATGTAGCACCACGGGCAGGCGATGTCGCTCCAGATCTCGACGCGCATGTGACTTCTCTTCTCCCGGTGACGAGGCATGGTTGCGGAGGGATCGCCTCCGCCGGACATGTCCAACCTTCAACGGCCCCCGGTCATTCCGTGGCCCCGGTCACACCACCTCGAGCCACAGCACCAGGTGGGAGCCGGCCCGGTGCCCGGCGTCCGGCTGCCAGCCCTGGGCGGCGTAGAAGGCCTGGGCGCGGAGGTTGTGCTCGTAGACCTCCAGGCGCACCCGGTCGGCGCCGCGCTCGCGCCAGGCGTCCAGGCAGGCGGCGTGCAGGGCGGCGCCGATGCCGTGCCGCCAGTGCCCCGGGTCCACGTGCAGCTGGGTGAGGGTCATGACCCCGTCGACCGGGCGGAAGGCGGCGACCCCGGCCACGGCGCCGTCGCGCTCGGCGCAGAGCACCCCGCCCTCGGTGCGCTCGATGGCCCGGGCCCAGGCCTCCCGGCCGCGGGCGAGCTCGGCCTCGCCGCCGTACTCCTCCTGGGGGATCCGCCCGCGGTAGTAGGTGGCCCGCGCCCGGGTGTGGAGGGCGGCGATCGTGTCGAGGTCGCCCGGCCGGGCGTTTCTGATCATGGGGAGGAGAACGCGCCGGGCCCGTGTTCGGTTCCCGGCGCGCTCCCCCGCCGTCGCGATCCGGCTGCGCGCGGTCCGGCTACGAGCGCAGGGCCGCGGCCATCATCTTCTGGGCCACCGGGGCGGCCAGCTTGCCGCCCGCCACCTCGGAGCGCTCGGTGTCGGAGTTCTCGATGATCACGGCCACCGCGACCTGCTTGCCGTTCGCCTTGCCGTAGGAGGTGAACCACGCGTACGGCTTCTTGCTGTTGTTCACGCCGTGCTGGGCGGTGCCGGTCTTGCCGCCGACCTCGGCGCCCGGGACCTTGGCGTTGCCGCCGCCGCTGGTCTCCTCGACCACCGTCTTCATGGTCTCCCGCAGCAGCTCGGCGGTGCGCTCGCTGACCACCTGCTTGGACGGCGCGTCCTTGAAGCTCTCGAGGACGTTGCCGTTCGCGTCGGTGACCTCCGAGACCATGTGCGGGGCGACCAGCTTGCCACCGTTCTCCAGGGCGGCGGAGACCATCGCCATCTGCAGGGGCGTGGCGGTCACGTCGAACTGGCCGATACCCGTCAGCGCGACCAGGTCCCTGGAGGCCTTCTTCGTCGGGTAGACGCTGGGGTAGGCCCGGACCGGGATGTCCTGCTTCGGGTCGTTGAAGCCGAACTTCTCGGCCATCGCGCGCATCTTGTCCTGGCCCAGCTTGTAGGCGATGTTCGCGAAGACGTTGTTGCAGGAGTACTGCATGGCGGTGCGCAGGCTGGCGTTCTCGCAGGGCGCCGACTTGTTCTCGTTCTCCAGGACCGTGCGGGTGCCGGGGAGGGTGTACGGGTTGGGGCTGTCGGTGGGCACGTCCACCGAGTCGTACAGGCCGTTCTCCAGCGCCGCGGCGGCGGTGACCAGCTTGAAGGTCGAGCCGGGGGCGAGCGGCTGGCGCAGCGCGCGGTTGGTCATCGCCGCGCCCTCGTTGGCCGAGAGCTGGGCCCAGGCGTCCTTGTCGTTGCTGCCGGCGATCCGGCCCGGGTCGTAGGACGGGTTGCTCACCACGCCGAGGACCGCCCCGGTGGCCGGGTCGATGGCCACGGCCGCGCCGGTCTTGCCCTTGAGGGCGGCGTAGCCGGCCTTCTGGACCTCGGGGTCGATGGTGGTGAGGACGTTCCCCGGGTCGGCGCGCTTGCCGGTGAGCGCGTCGAGCGGGTTCTTGAGCCGGTTGTCGGAGCCGTTGAGGATCCCCTGGTACAGGTTCTCCAGCTGGGTGGCGCCGTAGACCTGGGAGCTGAAGCCCGTGACGGGGGCGTAGAGCGGTCCGTCGGTGTAGGTCCGCTGGTAGGCGAAGTCTCCTGCGTCCACCTTCTTCGATCCGGTGACGGCCTTGCCGCCGACGATGATGTTGCCGAGCGGGGCCGCGTACTGCGCGATCTTCGTCCGGCGGTTGTTCTTGTTGTCCGCGAGCGCCGTGCCCTCGTACGCCTGCACCCAGGTGACCCGCACCAGCAGGGCCAGTACCAGCAGCAGACAGAAGACCGACGCACGCCTGATCGTCTTGTTCATCCCTTACAGGGACGCGCGAGCCGCCCCGGGCGTTCCGTTCTGCCCGGGTTGTGGCCGGGTTCTCACTGTTTCCTCATGTGCCGGCGCGGGCGGCGGGGGCCTCAGAGCCGCCGGGTCGCGACCATCAGGCGGTCCCGGGCCCCGAACAGCGCCTCCCGGATCGTGCGCTCGTGCTCCGGGGTCAGCCGGGCGCCCGGCACCGAGCAGCTGATGGCGTCCCGCGCCGGGCTGCGGTACTCGATCGCCACGCCGAAGCAGCGCAGCCCGAGGGTGTTCTCCTCGCGGTCCACGGCGTAGCCCTGCTCCCGGACCAGCGCCAGCTCCTCGATCAGCTGCTCGCGGTCGGTGATGGTGTGCTCGGTGACCGGCTCCAGCCGCTCGGGCAGCATCCGGCGCACCTGCTCGTCGGTGTGCGTGGCCAGCAGCGCCTTGCCCAGCGCCGTGGAGTACGCGGGCAGCCGGCGGCCGACCCGGGTGAAGGGCCGCAGGAAGTGCTGGGACTGCCGGGTCGCGAGGTAGACCACGCTGGTGCCGTCCAGCCGGGCCAGGTGGATGGTCTCGGTCGTGTCGTCCGAGAGGCGGTCCAGCGCCGGCCGGGCGGCGGCCACGACCTCGTCGCCGTCGATGTACGAGTTGCCCACCAGCAGGGCGCGTACGCCGATGCCGTACCGGGTGCCGGTGGCGTCGGTCTCCACCCAGCCGAGGTCGACCAGGGTGCGCAGCAGCATGTACAGGCTGGACTTGGGGAAGCCGGTGCCCTCCTGGACGGCCGCCAGGCTGTGCAGCCCGGGCCGGCCCGCGAACCACTCCAGCAGCACCACCGTCCGCACGGCGGACTTCACCGGCGCCGCGCCCGTCTCTGCTGTCGTCATGCGCATCGCCCCTCTGCCACCGGGCCCCCGCGGGCGGCGGCCGGCAACCGGCCCGGCCCGAGGGTCCCTTGTCAACGCGGATCACGCGGAAATAGAGTCCGCACCATATTCGCCCGGTTCAGCGAGCGGAACAGCGTTCAGCATACTGAACGCGCGATCCTGGAGGCAGTGCGCAATGGCAGCAACACCAGTCTGGAGTGTGGACCCCCGCACCGGGAAGCAGCTCGAACAGGTTGCGGCGGAGGCCACATCCCAGGAGGTGGACGGGGCCGTCCGGGCGGCCCACGCGAGCCGGGCCGCCCTGGCCGACCGGCCGACGCGGATCGCGTTCCTGCGCGCCGCCGCCGACCTGCTGGACGCCTCGGCCGCGGCGATCGTGGCCGCGGCCGACGCCGAGACGGCCCTCGGCCCGGTCCGGCTGACCGGCGAACTGGCCCGGACCACCTACCAGTTGCGGGCCTTCGCGGACAGCGTCGAGGAGGGTTCCTACCTCGACGTGCGGATCGACCGCGCCGATCCGGGGCTCGCCCCGCCACGGCCCGAGCTGCGCCGCTACAAGATCCCGCTCGGCGTGGTCGCGGTGTATGCCGCCTCCAACTTCCCGCTGGCCTTCTCGGTGCCCGGCGGCGACACCGCGAGCGCGCTGGCGGCCGGCTGTCCGGTGGTCGTCAAGGCGCACCCGGACCACCCGGCCACCTCCGCGCTCTGCGCCTCGCTGCTGCGCCGGGCCGCGCGCGAGAGCGGGCTGCCGGAGGACGTGGTGGCCGTGGTGCACGGCTTCGAGGCCGGCGTCGAGCTGGTGCGGCACCCGCTGGTGGCCGCGGCCGGCTTCACCGGCTCGATCCGCGGCGGGCGGGCCCTCTTCGACGCCGCCGCCGCGCGGCCGGTGCCGATCCCCTTCCACGGCGAGCTGGGCTCCCTCAACCCGGTCGTGGTCACCCCGGCCGCCGCCGCCGAGCGCGCCGAGGAGATCGGCGAGGGGCTGGCCGGCGCGATGACCCTCGGCCAGGGGCAGTTCTGCGTCAAGCCCGGGCTGGTCCTGGTCCCGGAGGGTCCCGACGGCGACCGGCTGGCCGACGCCCTGACCACCGCGGTCGCCAAGACGGCTCCGGGCGTCCTGCTGGACCACCGGATGCGGGCGGACTTCATCCGCGGCACCCAGGAGCGCGGCGCCCTGCCCGGGGTCGCCGCCCCGGTGGCGCCCGGCGCCGGCCCCGGCGAGAGCGCCGCCGAGGGCCACACGGTCACGGCCGGGTACCTCACCGTCCCGGCCCGGCTGCCGGCCGGGGACGAGGCGTACGGGCTGCTCCTGGAGGAGTGCTTCGGACCGGTCACGGTCCTCGCCCGGTACGCCGGCCCGGACGAGGCCGGTGCGGTGCTGCGCCGGCTGCCGGGCAACCTGAGCGCCACCCTCCAGCTGTCGGCCGCCGAGGCGGCGGGCCGCGAGGGCTCCGCCGCCGCGCTGGTCGCCGAGGTCACGGCGCTGGCCGGCCGGGTACTGGTCAACGGCTGGCCCACCGGCGTCGCGGTCGCCCCCGCCCAGCACCACGGCGGCCCCTACCCGGCGGCCACCTCGCACTCCACCTCGGTCGGCGGCACCGCCATCGAACGCTGGCTCCGCCCGGTCGCGTACCAGTCGGTGCCCGACGCCCTCCTCCCCCCGGAACTCCAGGAGGCCAACCCGCTGGGGCTGCCGCGACGACTGGACGGCGGCCCGGTCTCCCAGTAGGGCCCCCAGCGGGTGGTCGTGGTGTGCGGGGCCGGTGGTAATTGCGTTGCCGCCCGGTCCCGCCGCCCGCCACCCTGTCCCCCATGCCGCAACCTTTCGGATTCACGTACGAGCAGCGCGGTGACGGCAGTGTCGTCATCACCCACCGGGGCCGCGCCGCCGGGACCCTGCGCGGGGGCCGGGCCCAGAAGTTCCTCGACGAGGTGACCGGGGGCGACGCCCAGCTGGTCATGGCCCGGTGGACGGGGGCGTACAAGTTCGGCAACGAACGCATGGCCCGCAACCACCCCCGCAACCGCGGCTGACGCCGCGCGGGCCCCGCCCGGCGGGCCGCCGCAGGGCCGCTCGAAACTCCCTCGAAGCTCGTCGAAGGCAAGGGAACGGCAAAGGTCATTCGGTCGTTCACCGGTCATGACCGCTATGACCCCTGGTTCGAACCTGCCGCTGAACACCGTCCGCGTGACGGTGGACGTGGCCGCTCCGGTCCGCCTGGACGTGTCGGGGCTGCTGCTCGGCGCGGACGGCAAGGTCCGTTCCGACGCCGACTTCATCTTCTACAACCAGCCCACCGGCCCCGGGGTCACCTACCGGTCCGGCGGCGGCACGGCGCCCGACGCGATCGTGGTGGACACCGCCGCGGTCCCGCCGGGCATCGAGAAGATCGTGGTCACGGCCAGCCCCGACGCGGCCGGCCAGAGCTTCCAGGGCATCGAGCCCACCGCCACGGTCCGCAACGCCGACGACGGCGCCGTGATCGCCACCTTCACCCCGCCCCGGCTGGGCACCGAGACCGCCCTGGTGGTCGTCGAGGTCTACCTCCGCGGCGGGGCCTGGAAGGTCCGCGCGGTGGGCCAGGGGTACGCCGACGGCCTGGCCGGCATCGCCACCGACTTCGGCGTCTCGGTCGACGAGGAGCCGGCCGCCGCACCCGCCGCCCAGGCCCCGGCCGCCCCGCCGGCGCCCACCCCCGCCCCGGCCACAGCCCCGGCCTGGGGCGCACCGACCAGCCCCGCCGCGCCGTCCGCGCCGCCGGCGCCGCCCTCCTGGGAGCAGCCTCCGGCCGCCCCCGCCTGGGGCACCCCCGCCGCCCCGCCGGCCCCGGCCGCCGCGCCCGCGCCCACCGGGAAGATCAACCTCGACAAGGGCCGGGTCAACCTCCAGAAGAACCAGACGGTGTCCCTGGTCAAGGGCGGCCGGCCGCTGCTCTCCCAGGTCAAGATGGGCCTCGGCTGGGAGCCCGCCTTCCGCGGCAAGGACATCGACCTCGACGCCTCGGTGATCGCCTACGGCCCCCAGCGCAACCACCTCGACAGCTGCTACTTCGGCAAGCTGACGATCCTGGGCGGGTCGGTCAAGCACTCCGGCGACAACCTCACCGGCGACGGCGCCGGGGACGACGAGGTCATCGTGGTGGACCTGGGCCGGCTGCCCGCCGAGGCCACCGGCCTGGTCTTCACGGTGAACTCCTTCTCCGGCCAGAAGTTCACCGAGGTGGCCAAGGCCTACTGCCGGCTCATCGACGCCGCCACCGGCGAGGAGCTGGTCCGCTTCGACCTCACCTCCGCCGAGCCGCAGACCGGCGTCATGATGGCCAAGCTGATCAAGCAGTTCTCCGGGGAATGGGAGATGACGGCCATGGGAGAGTTTGTGAAGTCCCGCACAGTCCGGGGCATGGTCAAGCCCGCTGCGCAGGCACTTTGAGCGACGGGCGGGCCCGCAGGTGACACAGTCCACGGCCGTTCGGGCGTCGCTGTCAGTGCCCGCCCGTAGCCTTGGAGGCATGTACCGCACTCCTCCTCCCACGGGCCCCGCCCGCCCGTCCGCCGCCGAGGCGAACGAGGCGATACGGCTGCTCGTGGCGACCCGCGGGGACGGGGAGTGGCCCTCGGAGGCGTACGAGTTCCTGCTGGCCGAGTGGGCGAGCGGGGTGGGCGCGGCGCCCGAGCCCGTCGCCCTCGGCTGACCCGCTCCCGCCCAGCCCGCCCGGCCACCGGCCGTGGCCGGGTCCGGCCGCCCCGCGGCCGGACCCGGCTGCGGGGCTCAGTGCTCGTGCCGGGCCCGGCGCCGCCAGGGGCCGGTGATGGCCAGCATGATCCCGGGCGTCTGGATGTTGGCGAAGAGCGTGCGGCCGTCGGGCGAGAAGCAGACCCCGGTGAACTCCGAGTACTCCGGCTCCTCCGGGGTGCCGAGGTTCAGCTCGTTGCGCGCCAGCGGGTAGGTCTGCCCGGTCTCGGTCGCCCCGAAAAGGTGCTGCACGCCCTCGCCGTCCTCGGCGATGACCAGACCGCCGTAGGGCGAGACCGTGATGTTGTCCGGCCCGTCGAAGGCCCCGTCGGCCGCCGGGTCGGCGTTGACCCCGAGCAGGACGGTCAGCCGGACCGTGCGGCGCTTGGGGTCGTAGAACCACACCTGCCCGTCGTGCGGGGCGCCCGGGCTCTCCTCGCGCGCGTAGGACGAGACGAAGTACGTGCCGCCGTCGGCCCACCACATCCCCTCGAGCTTGCGGGCCCGGGTGATCTCGCCCTCCCCGAACTGCTTGCGCACCGAGGTGGTCCGGCCGTCGCGGTCCGGCACGTCCACCCAGTCCACCCCGTAGACCGTGCCGATCCGGGTGGCCCGGGAGAGGTCGTCGACGAACCGGCCCGCGCTGTCGAAGCACTTGGGCGCCTGGAGCACGCCCGCGTCGGCGGCCAGCGTGCGCAGCCGGCCGCGGCCGTGCCGGAAGCCGGTCGGCGGCACCCAGCGGTAGAGCAGGCCGTTCGGGCCCGAGGCGTCCTCGGTCAGGTAGGCGTGGCCGCTCCGCGGGTCGATGACCACGGCCTCGTGGGCGTACCGGCCGAAGGCCTTGACCGGCTGCGGGGAGCGGTTGGCGCGGGCGTCGGCCGGGTCGACCTCGAAGACGTAGCCGTGGTCCTTGGTCATGCCGTTCTTGCCGGCCAGGTCCTCGGTCTCCTCGCAGGTCAGCCAGGTGCCCCAGGGGGTGCTGCCGCCGGCGCAGTTGGTCGAGGTGCCGGCGATGCCGACCCACTCGGCGACCTGTCCGCCGCGGCGGACCTCGACGACCGTGCAGCCGCCCGCCGCGGCCGGGTCGTACACCAGGCCCTCGGTGAGCGGGACCGGGTGCTCCCACAGGGAGCGGGGGCCCTTCAGCTCGTGGTTGTTCACCAGCAGGGTGACGTCCCGGTGGCCCTGGAAGGCGGCCGTGCCGTCGTGGTTGGAGGGCGTGAACTCACCGCTCTCCAGCCGGGTGACGCCGCTGTGGGTCAGGACGCGGTACGTGAAGCCGGCGGGCAGCGCGAGCAGGCCGGCCGGGTCGGGGACCAGCGGGCCGTACCCCGGCTCGCAGTGCCGGCCGCCCGACTCGGTCTGCTCGGCGGCGAGCGCCCCTGGGGCGGTGGCCAGGGCGCCTACCGCGCCGGTGAGCGCGATCCCGGCCCCGGCGACGGCGGAGCGGGCGGTGAATTCCCTGCGGCTGAGCGGCATCGGTTCTCCTTGTGGGGACGGACGCGGGTGCCTGGCTTGTCGGCGGACAGGCTCCCGCCCCTTTCTGAACGGGAGTTGAACGCCCCGCAAGCCTGCCGTGTCCGCTCCCCGCCGTCGCGGGGCAGATCCGGCCACCGCCGCCGGCCGTCGGCTACCCTCGCGTCGACCGCGCCTTGAACGCCGCCTTCCGGGCCTCCTTCGCGGCCTTCTTGTCGGGGTGCAGGGTGCCCATGGCCTCCAGGACCTCGGTGACGGCCGGGTGGTCCACCCGCCAGACCGCGTCGAAGAAGCCGCCGTGGCCGCCGGTCAGGCCGGTCATCAGGGCGGCCAGCTCCTCGGGGTCGCCGTCGGCGGCCAGTTGGGCGGCGAGGGTGTCCACCGCGAGCCAGAAGACCATGTCCTCGCCCGGCGCCGGCACGTCGGCCGCGCCCCGCTCCACCAGCCACACCCGGGCCAGCCCGCCCAGCTCCCGGTCGGCCAGCACGGCCCGGACCGCGGGCTCGGCGCCCGGCCCGGCCAGTGCCAGGGCCTGCTGGCAGCCCAGCCGCCGCAGCGGGGCGCCGGCGTCGGTGCCCTTCGCCGCGGCCAGCAGGTCGGCCGCCGCCGCGACGGGGGCCCGTCCGGCCAGCCACAGCTCGATCTCCGCCCGGGCCGCCGCCTCGGGGAACAGTGCCACCGCGTCCAGCAGGGCGTCCGCGCCCTTCTCGGCCAGCTCGCCGACGGCCGGCGCGGTCACCCCGGCCTCCAGCATCCGGGCCCGGATGCCGAAGAGCCCGAGCGGGGTGAGACGGACCATGCCGTAGCGGGCGATGTCCTCCTCCTCGGCGGCGCCGTCCGGGCCGGCTCCGGCCGCCGCCAGCTCCTCGTCGTCCGCCTCGGCCATCAGCTCCTCGTCCACCGGCCGGAACTCCACCAGCCCGATCGGCTCCAGGGTCCGGAACTGGTCGTCCAGCCGCATCATCGCGTCCGAGACCTGCTCCAGCACGTCGTCGGTGGGCTCGGACATGTCCTCGGGCACGATCATCGAGGCGGCCAGCACCGGCAGCGGCACCGGTCCCTCGCCCGCCCCGCCCTCGGCGACGGTCAGCAGGTACAGGCTCGTCAGGACCTCGTCCAGGAACTCCTCTTCGGCCTCGGGGTCCCAGTCCAGTCCGGCGAAGTCGATCTCGTCGCCGGACTCGAGGGCGTCGACCAGGTCGTCGAGGTCGGGGACCGCGGCGTCGGCCAGGACCGTCTCCAGCGCCGCGAGCCACAGCCCGAGGACGTCCCCGGGCGCGCCCGCGACCACGGCGAGTTCGGCCCCGGCGCGGGCCGTGCCGCCCTCGGCCTCGGCGCCCTCGGCGGGGTCGGTGACCTCGACCAGGCCGGTGTCGACGGCGATCCGCCAGGCCTCGCTGGCGCAGGCGTACGCCTCGTCGTCCGCACCCAGCCCCAGGGCCGCGGCGGCCGCGGGCAGCTGTTCCGTGAGGAGTTCGCCGCCGGCGCCGACGCGGGTGGCCGGGCCGGCCCAGCGGGCGATCCGGACGGCCCGCCCGAGCAGCGGCGACGCCAGGGCCTCGCGGGCCAGTTCCGCCTCGGACGGCAGTCGCACCGGCGGCAGCGGGGAGCGCTCTGCGGACATGGCTGGTTCTCCTCAGGTGGAGCGGGGTGCGGATCGGCGGGCCCGGGGTGCCGGACCGGCGCCGGGACCGCCCCAGGGTAGACGCAATTCGCCCCATCCCGTCCGGTTCATATGCCCTTCAACCGCCGTACCCCCGCCCGGCCTTGACAACTGGCATGGACACACAAGAGATTGACGCGCGTAGATCTCGAACAGGGATCCACCGACCACTTTTCGCTCCGCCCCCTCATCGACACCGGAGTCCTGCCCATGCGTTCCCGTCCCATCGTGACCGGATCCATTCCCCGTTCCGCCGCCGTCGCCTCCGTCGTGGCCGCCGCCCTCGCCGCCGGCCTGCTCGCCGGTTCCGCGTCCGCCGCCGAGGCCACCGCGGACGACGCGACCGCCGCGATACGCATCCACGACATCCAGGGCACCACCCGCGTCTCCCCGCTGGTCGGCCAGCAGGTCACCGGCGTCACCGGCATCGTCACCGGCGTCCGCACCTACGGCTCCCGCGGCTTCTGGATGCAGGACCCCGACGCCGACGACGACGCCGCGACCAGCGAGGGCGTCTTCGTCTTCACCAGCTCGGTGCCGACCGTCGCCGTGGGCGACGCGGTCTCCGTGGCCGGCCTGGTGGGCGAGTACGTCCCCGGCGGCCTGACCTCGGGCAACCAGTCGGTGACCCAGATCAGCAAGCCCAAGGTCACCGTGGTCTCCTCCGGCAACGCGCTGCCCGAGGCCGTGCAGGTCAACGAGTACTCGGTGCCCGCGCAGTACGCCCCGGAGGGCGACCCGGCCGCGGCCGGCAGCATCAACGGCCTGACCCTCGACCCGGCCACCTACGCCCTGGACTACTACGAGTCCCTGGAGGGCATGAACGTCCGCATCGGCACCTCCCGGGTCGTCGGCGCCACCGACCCGTACGCCGAGCTGTGGGTCACCGTGAAGGGCTGGGAGAACACCGCCCGCCGCGGCGGCACGCTCTACGGCTCGTACGAGTCCCAGAACACCGGCCGCCTCCAGATCCAGCAGCTCGCCCCGCTGGCGCAGCAGCCGTTCCCGAAGGCGGACGTCGGCGACAAGCTGACCGGCGTCACCGAGGGCCCGCTGGACTTCAACCAGTTCGGCGGCTACACGCTGGTGGCCCGCACCCTGGGCACCGTCCAGTCCAAGGGCCTGGAGCGCGAGAAGACCAAGGCGCAGCAGCCCGGTGAGCTCGCGGTCGCCACGTACAACGTGGAGAACCTCGACCCGACCGACCCGCAGGAGAAGTTCGACGCGCTGGCCAAGGCCGTCGTCGAGAACCTCGCCTCCCCCGACATCGTCGCCCTCGAGGAGATCCAGGACGACAACGGCGCCAAGAACGACGGCACCGTCTCCGCGGGCGAGACCATCCGCAAGTTCACCGACGCGATCGTGGCCGCGGGCGGCCCGGCCTACCAGTGGCGTTCGATCGACCCGGTGAACCTCAAGGACGGCGGCGAGCCCGGCGGCAACATCCGCCAGGTCTTCCTCTTCAACCCGGAGCGGGTCTCCTTCACCGACCGCGACGCGGGCGACTCCACCACCGCCAACGGCGTGGTGCGCCTGAACGGCCACGCGGCGCTGACCCACTCCCCCGGCCGGATCGACCCCGCCAACCCGGCCTGGGACGACAGCCGCAAGCCGCTGGCCGGCGAGTTCGTCTTCCGCGGCCGCAAGGTCATCGTGATCGCCAACCACTTCTCCTCGAAGGGCGGCGACGAGGGCCTGACCTCGGTCCACCAGCCGCCGGTGCGCTCCTCCGAGGCCAAGCGCCTGCTCCAGGCCCAGGCCGTGAACGGCTTCGTCAAGGACATCCTGGCGACGGAGAAGAACGCCGAGGTCATCGCCCTCGGCGACATCAACGACTTCGAGTTCTCGGGCACCGCGCAGGCCCTCCAGGACGGCGGCGCGCTCTACTCGGCGATCCGCTCGCTGCCCCGCGCGGAGCGCTACTCGTACGTCTACCAGGGCAACGCCCAGGTGCTGGACCAGATCCTGGTCAGCCCGGCGGTGAAGAACTACGCGTACGACAGCGTGCACATCAACGCGGAGTTCGCGGACCAGAACAGCGACCACGACCCGCAGGTCCTGCGCTTCCGCCCGTAATGCCCGCTGCCGCCCGCGGACCCTTGCATCCGACCCGGAAACGGGCAGGCGGGGGTCCGGGGGCGGCGGGCCGGCGGATCCCGGGGTGGCCGAAAAGGGCCGCACGGTGGGGCAAGTCGGGACTTTCGACCCTGGCGTGATCTGCGCCACATTGCTCGTGCAAGCGTGCCCGAGTGGTGTTGAGTGTCCTGAACGTCCGACCCGTACCGCTCGCACTCCCTTTGGAGGACCGCGTGTTCACCTCCATGTCGCTCGCCCAGGAAATCGGCCTGGCCGTCCTGCTGGTCGCCGCCCTGGTGTGGGTGCTCGGCCTGGGCCACATGCTGTGGGACAGCCGCTTCCACCACCCGGAGCCAGGCGCCTTCGACGGTCTCGCGACGATCCCGGCCCAGCGCGGGGTGGCCTCGCACCCGATGGAGAGCGTGGAGCTGACGGAGGAGGAGCAGCGGGCCTTCGCGGGCCTGGTGCGTTCGATCCCCATGAGCTGACGGCCGTACTGCACCACGGCCGCGCACCGCGTGCGAGAGCCCCCCTGCCGGAAGTACCGGCCGGGGGGCTCTCGCGTGCTGCGCGGGCGCGGGCCGCAGCCCGCACGGCGTCAGTTGTGGCTGTGCAGGACGTCGTTCAGGCCGCCCCAGACCGCGTTGTTCGGGCGGGCCTCGACGGCGCCGGTGGTGGAGTTGCGGCGGAAGAGGATGTTGCTGGCGCCGGAGAGCTCCAGCGCCTTGACGATCTGGCCGTCCGGCAGGGTGACCCGGGTGCCGGCGGTGACGTAGAGGCCGGCCTCGACGATGCACTCGTCGCCGAGCGCGATGCCGATGCCGGACTCGGCGCCCAGCAGGCAGCGCTCGCCGATGGAGATGATCTGCTTGCCGCCGCCGGAGAGGGTGCCCATGGTGGAGGCGCCGCCACCGATGTCGGAGCCGTTGCCGACCACGACGCCGGCCGAGATGCGGCCCTCGACCATGGAGGTGCCGAGGGTGCCGCCGTTGAAGTTGACGAAGCCCTCGTGCATGACGGTGGTGCCCTCGGCCAGGTGCGCGCCCAGGCGGACCCGGTCGGCGTCGGCGATGCGCACGCCCTTGGGGGCGACGTAGTCCGTCATCCGCGGGAACTTGTCGATCGAGGTGACCTGGAGGTGCAGGCCCTGGGCGCGGGCGTTGAGGCGAACGGTCTCGACCTGGTCCACGGCGACCGGACCCAGCGAGGTCCAGGCGACGTTGGCGAGCAGGCCGAAGACGCCGTCGAGGTTCTGACCGTGCGGCTTGACCAGCCGGTGGCTGAGCAGGTGCAGGCGCAGGTACGCGTCGTGGGCGTCCAGCGGCTTGTCCTCGAGGGAGGAGATGACGGTGCGGACGGCGACGACCTCGACGCCACGGACCGCGTCCGTGCGGATCGCCTGCGCGGCGGCCGCGCCGAGCAGCTCGACGGCCTGCTCGGTGCTCAGCCGCTCGGTCCCGGCCGGGCCGGGCTCGGCGACCAGCTCGGGGGCGGGGAACCAGGTGTCGAGGACGGTGCCGTCGGGGGTGAGGGTGGCAAGTCCGGCGGCGACGGCGCCGGTGGTACGCGTAGTCATGGAGGCACGCTAACCGGCGACGGGCGCTGCGGGCGAACCGGTCTCATGTGCCGGTCGCCCGGCCGGCCGCCGCCGACCCGCTCAGCCGCCCTCGGGCGGCACCGGGGGCCCGGCACCCGTCAGCACCCGGCGCAGCACGTCGGCGACGTACCCGGGGTCGTACGGGGCTCCGGTGAGGAGGACCTGGAGGCTCAGCCCGTCCATCAGGGCGACCAGCGCCCGGGCGGTGCGCGGGTCGGTGCGCCGGGCCAGCAGCGCGGTCACCGCCTCGCACCACTCGGCGGCCACCGGCCGCAGTGCGGGCCGGCGCAGCGCGGCCAGGTACAGCTCGTACTCCAGCTCCACGCCCGTGCGGTCCCCCGAGGGGTCCCCGGCCAGCCACCGCCCCAACTGCCGGGCCAGTTCCTCGGCCAGGTCCGGGGCTTCGCCGCCGTCGTCGGGGCCGGCCGGTGCGATGCCGGCCCCGACGGCGGCGGCGAAGCCCTCGTTGAGCCGGCGCAGCGCGGCGACCAGCAGCTCGTCGAGGGTGGCGAAGTGGTAGGTGGTGGAGCCCAGCGGCACGTCCGCCTCGGCGGCCACCGAGCGGTGGGTCAGGCCCGCGATGCCCTTGCGGCCCACCACCCGGATCGCGGCGTCGATCAGCCGCTCCCGGCGGTCGGGGTCGTACCGGCGGCCGGCCATCAGTGCGAGCCCCCCAGATTGAGCAGCACCACCCCGGCTATCACCAGCACGATGCCCGCCAGCTTCGCCGCGGTGGCCGCCTCGCCGAGGAAGACCATGCCGATGGCGGCGATGGCTGCGGTGCCCACACCGGCCCAGATCGCGTACGCCGTGCCGACGGACATCGACTTCAGGGTCTGCGCGAGCAGCGTGAAGGCGATGACGTAGCCGAGGAGGGTGCCCAGCGAGGGCCACAGCCGGCTGAAGCCGTCGCTGTACTTCATGGCGGTGGTCCCGGCGACCTCTGCCGCTATGGCCGCGGCCAGCAGTACGTAAGGCATGCGGACAAGCGTACCCAACGATGCGTACGTGCGTACACATCATGGCTCCCGCACCCCTCTCCACCTGCGGCGCTGCGAGGGATACCGTGCAGGCATGAAGCAGAACCAGGGGTGGGGAGCGCCGGATCCGTCCGACGGCGCGGGGCACGGCCCGTACGGCCCCCAGCACGGCCCGCAGGACCCGTACCGGCACGCACCCGGCACACCGCCGCCGCCCGGCCCGTACGGCTACCCGGGCGGCTATCCGGGCGGACCCGCCCCCGCCGGCCCGCCCGGCTGGGGCTGGGCACCCCCGCCACCGCCCAGGCCTGGGGTCATACCCCTGCGCCCCCTGACCCTCGGGGACGTCCTCGGCGGCGCCTTCAGCACCTTCGGGCGCTACTGGAAACAGCTGGTCGGGGTGATGCTGACGGTCCAGGGCGTGGGCGTGCTGCTGGTCACCGGCGCGGTGGCCGCCGGCATCGGCCTGGTCCACACGCACCTGGACGGCGTCTTCGACCGGCCGGCCGGCGAGGACGTGGTGGCCGATGACCTGCGGGCGGTGCTGCTGGCCCTGATCCCGGTGGGCGTGCTGCTGCTGGCCGTGGTCCTGGTGGGCTGGGCCGTGATCAGCGCCCTGACGCCCGCCGTCCTCCAGGAGGCCGTGCTGGGCCGCCGCACCACCTACGGCGCGATGTTCCGCCGTGCCTGGTCCCGGCTGCCCGCGATGCTCGGCACCCTGCTGCTCACCGCACTGCTGGCCGGCGGGCCGGTGCTGCTGGTCGCGGCGGCCGCGGTGGCCGCGATCGTCAGCGCCGACTACTCCGGCGAGGACGTCTCCCCGGCGGTGGTGCTCCTGCCGCTGGGCGTGCTGGCGACGCTGCCGCTGTCGGTCTGGCTGGGCGTGAGGTTCAGCCTGGCCCCGGCGGCCGTGGTGGTCGAGGGCCTGGGCCCGGTCGCCGCGCTGCGCCGCTCCGCCGCGCTGGTGAAGGGCGCCTGGTGGCGGATCTTCGGCATCACCCTGCTCACCGTGCTGATCGCCTCGGTGATCGGCTACGTGATCCAGCTGCCGTTCACCTTCGTCGGCATGTTCGCGCTGTTCCCGGCCGCCCTGCTGGACGCGGGCGACGCGGACGGCAGCACGGCCGGGATGGTGCTGGGCATGGTCGTCTACTGCCTGTGCATCCTGCTCGGCATGGTGGTCAGCCAGCTCTTCCAGCTCGGGCTGCCGCAGCTGGCGACCGGGCTGCTCTACGTCGACCAGCGGATGCGTCAGGAGGGCCTGGCCCCCGCCCTGTTGGCCGCCGCGACCGGGGAGGCACCTCCGCAGGGGGCCCCGCCCGCCGGTCCCCCGTCGGGCCAGGCCCCCTGACGTGCTGGCGCGCCGTGACTAGCCGACGGTGAACCAGGCGGCCCGGGACTTCTTCCACTCGGCGTGGGTGAGGTCCTTGGCCTCGGTCCCGTCGCCGTACAGGTCCGCCGAGCCGTTGTCGGTGATCAGCTGCACCCGGGCGCCGGGGACGGTGAGGTCCGGGACGTCCACCACGGCCTCCCAGCCGCCCGCGTCGCTGGTCGGCAGGTCCCGGACCTTGACCGGGGCGTGGCCGGCGACGCCGTCCCACGAGTAGAGCGCGTACGGGTCGGTGTTGTCGTCGGCCGCCCAGCTGCCGGCCAGGACCAGGTACTGGCCGGCGGCGTTCTTGCGCAGGTCGCGCACCGACAGGCCGCCCAGGTCCAGCTCGACCGGCGCGCCGAAGACGGCCTTGGTGCCGCTGGCGAGCACCTGGTCCATGTTGGTCACCGGCACCAGCAGCGCCTTGCCGCCGGGCACGGCCGGGGCGAGCGGGGCGCGGAAGCCGATGTACGCGGTGCTGGTCGAGCCGGGCGCGAACTCCAGGCCCTCGACGTTGAAGCCGTCGATCTGCTTGGGCACCTGGCCGGTGGCGGTGCCGTGCGAGAAGCCGTACCGGTTGCCGTTGGCCTTGTCCCAGGCGACCAGGTCGTCGCGGAGCTTCTTGTACGAGCGGCCGTAGCTGAGCTGGGCGCCCGCCCCGGAGCCGGTCACCTTGGTGGTGAAGACGGTGTTGCGGTCGGCCTTGTACTCGCCGTCCTTGTTGTTGCCCAGCGAGCCGGTCCAGTAGATGGTGTCGCCGACGCGCGCGGCGCCCTCGATGTCCACCTCCTTGGAGACCCCGAGCTGGGAGGAGAAGTCCCAGGTGCGCACCGGCGCGCCGGAGCGGGTGCGGTCGTACATCCGCAGCACGTTGGACTCGTCGTCGGCCACGACCACGTAGCCGCCGCCGAGGTCCACCGCGGCCGAGGCGTCCGAGGAGCCGGTGAGGTAGCGGGCGTCGGCCGGGTTCTGCACCGCCGCGGAGGCCGCGTAGGACAGGGTCTTGGTGGCGGTCTTCCCGCCCAGGCCCGTCACCTTGATGGTGAGGTTGGCGTAGCCGCGGCCGCGGGCGGTGACCGCGAGCTGCCGGACGGCGCCGGTGCCGGTCACGGCCACGTCCGCGGTGCCGGCCACCGAGCTCTTGCTGCTGGCGGAGGCGGCCACGGTCAGCGCACCCGCGTCGGCCCCGCTCTGGCCGACGGTGACGCTCACCACCGGGTCGCCGACCGCGCCGACCGCGCCGGAGAGGTAGGAGGCCGAGAAGGAGATGGTGGGCGTGCCGTAGCTCACGGCCTGCGCGGGCGTGGTCAGCCCGGCGACCAGCAGGGCGGCGGCACCGGCGAGTCCGGCAACGTGGCGAACGGTCACAGCATGTTCCTCTCGAGCACGCCGCCACGGCGTGGCAGCCGTCGAGAACACTCGAGCTCGTTCCCCAACGCCGAGTAGCCAGGAACGGTACGAAGAGACAACACAGATGGCGCTTACCGCTAACAATCGAGAGCATGACAGCGCATCCCCGCTTAGAGTCGCAGGGAGCTCGCGCCCGTTTCGCGAGCATGGTCCAAAAGGCCTTCGACGATCTGGATGCAACCCTCGACCAGGTAGCACGTGCAAGCTCAGGTCAAGGAACCACGGTTCTCCGCACGTCGTCCCTGAGTGAATGGCAACGCGGACGCGGTTTGCCTGCAACTCCGCACGCTCTCGAATCCCTACTGCGCGCCTTCGAACGGATCGCCGGAGTGCGCGGCCTCCTGGACCGGGAGGCATGGGCGTCCGCCTACAGAGCGGCCAAGGCCGAGAAGCCGTCGCCACTTCAGGAGCAGCCCATGCTGGGCGCAGATGCGTTGCCGCTCGAACTCGGCGTCCATCCGGCCCAATCCGTTGCAGGTGAACCTGACGTACCGCGCTACGTGCCACGCGACGTCGACGATCGCGTTCGCGCCGCCATGCGGTCTCTCATCGGTGAAGGAGGCATGCTCCTCCTCACCGGGGATTCTGCTGCAGGAAAGACGCGTACCGCACATGAATGCACGCGGAGCGTCCTCGGCGAGCATCTCATCCTCGCGCCGCCCGGTATCAGCCGCGTCGAGAGCGAAGTCGAGCGGGCCCTCGCGCTTGCACGGCGCGGTCAGTCCTGCGTGCTCTGGCTGGACAACGCAGAGCGGTTTCTGGGGACACATGGACTCGACGCACGACACTTCAGGCGTCTACGCGAAGCTCGCATCGTGGTCATCGCGACGCTGCGGGATTCGTTCCACCACCGGATACGCACCGATGGGACCGCGGTGGAGGTACTCAACCAAGCCGCGGAAATCCACCTGGAGCGGCTGTGGTCGGAAGGGGAGCTGCAACGCGCCACGCAGGCAGTCGAGGAAAACGGAGATCCCCGACTGATGAGCGCACTGGCTGCGTCCGGTGAGCACGGGGTCGCAGAGCACATCGCGGCGGGCCCACAGTTGTGGCGGGAACTGCGGCAGGCGTCGCGCGTGGGAGGCAACCCTCGCGGGGCTGCCTACGCCTGGGCAGCCATCGACCTGGCAAGAGCCGGCGTAGCGACTCCCGTTCCCCGGAGCACCCTTGATGGACTCCACGAGTACTACATACCTGGCGGCAACAAAGCACTGCTCGTACCTGAATCACTTGGCGACGCCTGGGATTGGGCCACAGAACCCCAGCTCGGAACGACACGTCACCTGATCCCGACCGACAGCGGCTGGCAAGCCTTCGACTATCTCGTCGATGCAGTGCTGCGGGAGCCGCAGCTGCGTGAAGTGCCATCGCAGACCTGGGCAACCGCCTTGGAGCTCGCTCAGGACGAGCATCAACGCCGTGAGGTTGCGCTGGCGGCCTTTTTCAACAACCGCCCCGACGTGAGCGATCGTGTCCTCCTCCCCACAGCCCGGGAAGGAGACCTGATCGCCATGCGCATGCTGGGGGTCCTCCATCGCCGCCGGGACCCCAAGAAGGCGAAGACCTGGCTGCGCAGCGCCATCGCTGCCGGTGACACCACCTCGATGCGGCTCCTCGGTAACCACTTCATGCTGCAAGGGACACGCGACAAGGCAGTCAAGTGGTACCGCCGGGCGGCGAAGGCCGGAGATGCGGAGTGCGTCGCGTACTTTCGGCAGCCCTGCGTCTACGAGCAGCCGGTGAAAGCCGGCCGTGCAGCCACCGATTCCGATCGCGACGAATGGGATGACGATGTGGAGCCTTGGTCACCCACGCCCCGCACGTTGAAGGTTCTGGAAGCGGCACTCGACATCGCTTGCGACATGACATACAGCGAAATCGAGGAGCGAGGCGGCAAGCGTATCCGGGCCAGGAAGGACTGGTCCTTCATGCTCGGTTCACTCCCGTCACAAACCTGGATGCAGGGCCGGCGGTGGCGGCGTGAACTCGCGCGATGCTACGACGATCTGGCAAATGACATCCGGGGCGGAAACCTACCCGTGCCGCTGTGCACGGGCGAGGAGATGGCACTGCACATCGCCCTGGAGCACGCCTCGGCGATGACCCGGGACGATGACGAGTTGGTGGCCTCTCTGACCGAAGGGCTGCCCGAGGCGCCGGACGACTACGACTGGGCCGAGTGCAAGGACTTGCTCTTCGAGGACCACGATGTCCTCTGGCTCTATTGGCCATGGATGTCCGGCACTGAGGACCCGGACAACCCGATCAACGTCTTCGCCGGTGTCGCGTATCTCCGCCCCGCCGAGTGGTTCCGTCCGTTCAGGGACGAACACACACGGGACCCCGAGCGTGGTCACCGGCGCTGACGTACGTGCCGTCCGATCCGGAAATCCGAATTCCCCGCCTGACCAGCAGCTTCACTCTGCCGGTCGGATGTGCCGGCTCGTGCGGCAAGGCCGATGGCCTTTGATCGGTCTGCACCCGGGCACCGGGCCCGCAGTGCGGAAGGAGGACTCTTCATGGCCGACCTGACCGAGCACGTTGCACTGGTAGTGACAGTGACGGCACTAACAATGCTCCTGACGACGCTCCTGATCGGCACCGTCGTGGCGCTGCGGGGGCTGAGCGGCGAGCAGCGCATCACGGTCTACCGTCTCTTCGTCAAAGCACTGCGCAGGTAACCGGCAAGAACGGCCGTAGGGCACCACTGACGTTCTCAGTGGTGCCCTACGGGAAACGTACGTGGAGACGGATCAGACGTTGAAGCCGAGCGCGCGGAGCTGCTCGCGGCCGTCGTCGGTGATCTTGTCGGGGCCCCACGGCGGCATCCAGACCCAGTTGATCCGGAGCTCGTTGACGATGCCCTCGGTCGCGGACTTGGCCTGGTCCTCGATCACGTCGGTCAGCGGGCAGGCCGCGGACGTCAGCGTCATGTCCAGGGTCGCGATGTTGGCGTCGTCGATGTGGATGCCGTAGATCAGGCCCAGGTTGACCACGTCGATGCCCAGCTCGGGGTCGACCACGTCGTAAAGGGCCTCGCGGACCTCTTCCTCGGTGGCCGGCTTCGTGGTCAGCTCGGGGGTTGCGTTCTCGCTCATGCCGTCTTCCTCTCGGCGCCCTCGCCCAGCGCCTGGGCGGTCGCGTCCTTCCACGCCATCCAGCTCAGCAGCGCGCACTTCACGCGGGCCGGGTACTTCGAGACGCCGGCGAACGCGACCGCGTCCTCCAGCACCTCCTCCATAGCGTCGTCGGGCTCGATCTTGCCCTTGGACTGCATCAGTTCCAGGAAGGTGGCCTGGATCTTCTGCGCGTCGGCGAGGTCCTTGCCGACCAGGAGTTCGTTGAGCACCGAGGCGCTGGCCTGGCTGATCGAGCAGCCCTGCCCCTCGTACGAGACGTCCGTGAGGGTGTCACCGTCGTACTTGACGCGCAGCGTGATCTCGTCGCCGCAGGTCGTGTTGACGTGGTGCACCTCGGCGTCACCGTCGCGCAGGCCGCGGCCGTGCGGGTGCTTGTAGTGGTCCAGGATCAGTTCCTGGTACATCGAATCCAGCTTCACGGCGTCCCCGTCGTCATCCGAAGAAGTTGCGTACGTGCTCCAGCCCGTCGACCAGGGCGTCGACCTCGGCCGGAGAGGAGTACAGGTAGAACGACGCTCGCGTGGTCGCAGGAATTCCGTACCGCAGGCAGACCGGGCGCGCGCAGTGGTGTCCCACCCGGACCGCGATGCCCTGCTCGTCCAGGACCTGGCCGACGTCGTGCGGGTGGATGTCACCGAGCACGAAAGAGATCGCCGCGCCGCGGTCCTCGGCCGTCTCCGGGCCGATGATCCGCAGGTCGGGGACCTCCGCGAGGCGCTTCACCGCGTACTCGGTGATGGCGTGCTCGTGCGCGGCGATCTTGTCCATGCCGATCGCGGAGAGGTAGTCCACGGCCGCGCCGAGGCCGACGGCCTGGGCGATCGGGGGCGTACCCGCCTCGAACTTGTGCGGCGCCGGGGCGTAGGTCGAGGAGTGCATCGAGACGGTCTCGATCATCTCGCCGCCGCCGAGGAACGGCGGCAGGTCCTCGAGCAGCTCCTGGCGGCCCCACAGGACACCGATGCCGGTCGGGCCGCACATCTTGTGGCCGGTGAAGGCCACGAAGTCGGCGCCGAGGGCCTGCACGTCCAGCGGCATGTGCGGGGCGGCCTGCGAGGCGTCGATCAGCACCAGCGCGCCGACCTCCTGCGCCCGCCGGACGATGGTCTCGACCGGGTTGACGGTGCCGAGCAGGTTGGAGACCAGCGTGAAGGAGACGATCTTCGTCTTCTCCGTGATGACCTCTTCGATGTTCGACAGGTCGAGCCGGCCGTCGTCGGTGAGGCCGAACCACTTCAGCTTCGCGCCGGTGCGCTGCGAGAGCAGCTGCCACGGGACGATGTTGGAGTGGTGCTCCATCTCCGTGATGGCGATCTCGGTGTCGCGGTCGACCCGGTAGGGCTCGTCGGCCCAACCGAGCATGTTCGCGACCAGGTTGAGCGATTCCGAGGCGTTCTTCGTGAAGATCACCTCGTCGCGGCTCGGCGCGTTGATGAAGGCGGCGACCTTGTCGCGGGCGCCCTCATACAGTGCCGTGGCCTCCTCGGCGACCAAGTACACGCCGCGGTGGACGTTGGCGTTGTGCCGCTCGTAGTACTCGTTCAGCGCGTCGAGCACCTGGCGCGGCTTCTGCGAAGTCGCCGCGGAGTCCAGGTAGACGATCCTCTTCCCGTCGTGGACCACACGATCCAGCAGGGGGAAGTCCTTGCGGATCGCCTCGATGTCGAGGAGGCCAGGCAGCTGTGTCACGCGGTCGCGCCACCCTTCACGTACTTGTCGTAGCCCTCGTTCTCCAGCTGGTCGGCGAGCTCGGCGCCACCGGACTCGGCGATCCGGCCGTTCGCGAAGACGTGCACGAAGTCGGGCTTGATGTAGCGCAGGATGCGCGTGTAGTGCGTGATCAGCAGGGTGCCGACCTCGCCGGTCTCGCGGACGCGGTTGACGCCCTCGGAGACGATGCGCAGCGCGTCGACGTCCAGGCCGGAGTCGGTCTCGTCGAGGATCGCGATCTTCGGCTTCAGCAGCTCGAGCTGCAGGATCTCGTGGCGCTTCTTCTCACCGCCGGAGAAGCCCTCGTTGACGTTGCGCTCGGCGAAGGACGGGTCCATCTGGAGCTGCTCCATGGCGGACTTGACCTCCTTCACCCAGGTGCGCAGCTTGGGGGCCTCGCCGCGGATCGCGGTGGCGGAGGTCCGCAGGAAGTTGGAGACCGAGACGCCGGGGACCTCGACCGGGTACTGCATGGCGAGGAAGACGCCGGCGCGGGCGCGCTCGTCGACGGACATCTCCAGGACGTCCTCGCCGTCGAGGGTCACGGTGCCACCGGTGATGGTGTACTTCGGGTGACCGGCCAGCGAGTACGCCAGGGTGGACTTGCCCGAGCCGTTGGGGCCCATGATGGCGTGCGTCTCGCCCTGCTTCACGGTCAGGTCGACGCCCTTGAGGATCTCGCGGGAGCCGTTGTCCGCCTCGACGGAGACGTGCAGGTCGTGGATTTCAAGCGTAGCCATGGGTGCCTCAGGACTCCTGGGTGAGGGAGACGAGCACGTCGTCCCCTTCGATCTTTACGGGGTAAACGGGGACGGGGCGCGTGGCGGGCAGGCCCGAGGGCTTGCCGGTGCGCAGGTCGAAGCTCGAACCGTGCAGCCAGCACTCGATCTGGCAGTCCTCGACCTCGCCCTCCGAGAGCGAGACGTTCGCGTGCGAGCAGATGTCGTGGATCGCGAACACCTCGCCCTCCGCGGACACGATGGACACCGGCGTGCCGTCGAGTTCCACCCGCTTGGGGGTGTTCTCCTCCAGCTCGCTCAGCGCACAGGCCTTGACGTACGCCATCAGACGGACGCCTCGAGCTCGGTCTCGATCTTGGCGATCAGGCGCTCTTCGAGGTCCGGCAGGCCGATCTGCTGGACCAGCTCGGCGAAGAAGCCGCGGACCACCAGGCGGCGGGCCTCGTCGGCCGGGATGCCGCGGGCCTGCAGGTAGAACAGCTGCTCGTCGTCGAAGCGGCCGGTGGCCGAGGCGTGGCCGGCGCCGACGATCTCGCCGGTCTCGATCTCGAGGTTCGGGACGGAGTCGACCCGCGCGCCGTCGGTGAGGACGAGGTTGCGGTTCATCTCGTAGGTGTCGGTGCCCTCGGCGGACTTCTCGATGAGGACGTCGCCGATCCACACCGCGTGCGCCGCCTCGCCCTGGAGCGCGCCCTTGTAGACCACGTTGGACGTGCAGTGCGGGGCGTCGTGGGTGACCAGGAGGCGGTGCTCCTGGTGCTGGCCGGCGTCGGTGAAGTACAGGCCGAGCAGTTCGGCGGAGCCGCCGGGGCCGGCGTAGCGCACGCGCGGGTGCAGGCGGACCAGGTCGCCGCCGAAGGTGACGACCACGGACTTGAAGCTCGCGTCCCGGCCGACCAGGGCGTTGTGCTGGGAGCAGTGCACCGCGGTGTCGTCCCAGTCCTGGATCGACACGACGGTGACCTTGGCGCCGTCGCCGACGAGGAAGTCGACGTTGGCCGCGCGCACGCCGTCACCGGTGTGGTCGATCACGATGACGACCTCGGCGAAGGGCTTCACGTCGAAGACCGTGTGGCCGAAGGTGGTGCCGCCCTCGCCGTGCAGCGAGACGCGCACGGGCTCGGTGAGGACGGTCTCCTTGGGCACGGTGACGACCGTGGCCTTGGCGAACGAGGAGAACGCCTGGGCGGCGATGCGGTCGACGGGGACACCGGCCTTGCCGATGCGCTCGTCGCCGCGCTCCGCCGTCTCGACGGTGACGCCCTCGGGGGCGTCGATCTGCGCCTTCATCGTGCCGTTGGCGGTCGCGGTGCCGTCGTGCAGACCGCGCAGCCGCTCCAGCGGGGTGAAGCGCCACTCCTCCTCGCGGCCGTGCGGCACGGGGAAGTCCGCCACGTCGAAGGACGGGGGGGCACTCATCCGGGTGGCGACGGTCGACTCGGCGGCCACCGCGATCGCGCCGGCGGTCGTGGAACCCGCCGGGATGTTCTGAGCCTCAGCCATGGCTGTCGTCTTGCTCTCTTCCTGCGTCCTGCGTCAAAAGGATGTCGCTGTGCTGTGGGGGCGGGGCCGGCCGCTTAGCCGACGGAGCCCTCCATCTGCAGCTCGATCAGCCGGTTGAGCTCCAGCGCGTACTCCATGGGCAGCTCCTTGGCGATCGGCTCGACGAAGCCGCGGACGATCATCGCCATCGCCTCGAACTCGGTCATGCCGCGGCTCATCAGGTAGAAGAGCTGGTCGTCGCTGACCTTGGAGACGGTGGCCTCGTGACCCATGGAGACGTCGTCCTCGCGGACGTCGACGTACGGGTACGTGTCCGAGCGGGAGATCTGGTCGACCAGCAGCGCGTCGCAGAGGACGTTGGACTTGGAGCCCGCGGCGCCCTCGCCGATCTCGACCAGGCCGCGGTAGGAGGTCCGGCCGCCGCCGCGCGCCACCGACTTGGAGACGATGTTGGAGGAGGTGTTCGGCGCCATGTGGACCATCTTGGAACCGGCGTCCTGGTGCTGGCCCTCGCCCGCGAAGGCGATGGAGAGCGTCTCGCCCTTGGCGCGCTCGCCCATCAGGTAGACGGCCGGGTACTTCATCGTGACCTTGGAGCCGATGTTGCCGTCGATCCACTCCATGGTCGCGCCCTCGTACGCCACGGCGCGCTTGGTGACCAGGTTGTAGACGTTGTTCGACCAGTTCTGGATGGTCGTGTAGCGGCAGCGGCCGCCCTTCTTCACGATGATCTCGACCACGGCGCTGTGCAGCGAGTCCGAGGAGTAGATCGGGGCGGTGCAGCCCTCGACGTAGTGGACGTAGGCGTCCTCGTCGACGATGATCAGCGTCCGCTCGAACTGGCCCATGTTCTCCGTGTTGATACGGAAGTAGGCCTGGAGCGGGATCTCGACCTGCACGCCCTTGGGCACGTAGATGAAGGAGCCGCCGGACCACACGGCGGTGTTCAGCGAGGCGAACTTGTTGTCGCCGACCGGGATGACGGTGCCGAAGTACTCCTTGAAGAGCTCTTCGTGCTCCTTCAGCGCGGTGTCGGTGTCGACGAAGATGACGCCCTGCTCCTCCAGGTCCTCGCGGATCTGGTGGTAGACGACCTCGGACTCGTACTGGGCGGCGACACCGGCGACGAGGCGCTGCTTCTCCGCCTCCGGGATGCCGAGCTTGTCGTACGTGTTCTTGATGTCCTCGGGCAGTTCCTCCCAGGAAGCGGCCTGCTTCTCGGTGGAACGCACGAAGTACTTGATGTTGTCGAAGTCGATGCCCGACAGGTCGGAGCCCCAGGTCGGCATGGGCTTCTTGTCGAAGAGGCGCAGGCCCTTGAGGCGGAGCTTGAGCATCCACTCGGGCTCGTTCTTCTTCTCCGAGATGTCCCGGACGACGTCCTCGTTCAGACCGCGCTTGGCAGCGGCACCGGCCGCGTCGGAGTCGGCCCAGCCGTACTCGTACTTGCCCAGGCCCTCGAGCTCAGGGTGAGCAATCTCCGTGGTCATGCGGGGTTCCTCCCGGCCGTGCTTGCAGATGCTTGTGTGGTGGTCTGTGCGGCGCTTCGCGGAATGAAGGTGGTGCACACACCGTCGCCGTGCGCGATGGTGGCGAGCCGTTGCACGTGCGTCCCGAGCAGGCGGGAGAAGACCTCGGTCTCCGCCTCGCAGAGCTGCGGGAACTGCTCGGCGACGTGCGCGACCGGGCAGTGGTGCTGGCAGAGCTGTTCTCCGCTGTGCGGACCGGGAGCGCTCTTCGCCGTAGCAGCGTACCCGTCCGTGGTCAACGCCTTGGCCAGGGCCTCGGTGCGACCTTCGGGGCCGGCGGCCTCGACCGCCTCCCGGTAGGCCTGCGCCGGGGCGGCGAGCCGGGCGCGGGCGAACGCGGCGACCGCCGCCTCGCCCTGCTCCCCGCCGCCCGCGGCCTGGGAGATCCAGTGCAGCGCGTCGACCGCGAGCGTGTCGTACGACTGGTCGAAGGCGTCCCGACCGCAGTCGGTCAGCGCGAAGACCTTGGCGGGCCGGCCCCGGCCCCGCGCTCCGTACACACGCTGCTCACGGGGTACGACCACGTCGTCGGCGACGAGCGTGTCGAGGTGGCGGCGGACGGCGGCCTGGGTGAGGCCGAGGCGCTGGGCGAGGTCGGCGACGGTCGAGGGACCGTGGTCCAGGATCGAGCGCGCGACCCGGTTGCGGGTGGACCGCTCCCCGGTCGCGAGGTCCCCGGTGGGGGTCTCGATCGTCCGTACGCCGTTTTTCACAACACCATTGTTGCGTAATTAACCGAGCACCGACAAGCGGCGATGGAGACCACCCGTGGTGGCCTCCATCACTAAGGGTTACCTAAATTCAAGTGGTTTCTCCTGCGAATCCGCAGGTCCGCCCCGATGCCCGGGGCCACCGGAGGTGAACCAGTAGACGGCGCCCACCAGCAATCCTCCACCGACGATGTTCCCGGGAACGGTGAACATCAGATTCCGGAAAAGATCTCCGAAGCCGGCGCTGCCGTCCAGGATGGCGAGGCTGAATACGGCCATGTTCGCGACGCAGTGTTCGAATCCCACCGCGACGAACACCGCCACCGGGAGCCAGAGCACGAAGATCTTCGCCGCGTCCCCCCTCGCCCGGGTGAACATCCAGATGGCCAGGCACACGAGCATGTTGCAGAGCACCGCCCGCCAGAAGAGCTGCCCGCCGCCCAGCGCCTCCTTGCCGTGCACCATCTCCGCGAGCATCGCCCGCGCCGCCGGGGCCGAGGCCACCCCCGAGGCGTGCACCATGGCGCCGAAGGCGAAGGCGCCCGCCAGGTTGCCGGCCAGCGAGAGCAGCCAGCTGGCCGCCAGGTCCCGGACCCCGGTGCGCCCGGACAGCGCGCCCACCAGCATCACCATGACGTTGCTGGTGAAGAGCTGTGCACCGGCGAACATCACGATCGTCAGCGCGATCGGGAAGACGGCCCCCTCGAGGAGCTTGACCGCCGCGGAGCCCTGCGCCACGAACGGCGAGACGGCCACCAGCAGCAGCACCTCGCCGATGCCGATGTAGGCGCCGGCGAGCATGGCGGAGACGAAGTAGCGGGGCGGGTGGGCGACCTCGTGGGCCTTGTGCTCCGCCTGCCCCGAGGTCTCCGCCACGTTCTGCGCGATACTGATCACCCTGTCGACGCTAGGCCCCCGGACGGCCCCGCGGGGCGGGTAAAGGTCACCTCCTGCCGGGTCGCGGGCCCTGCGCCCCCGGGACCTGGGACCCCCCGCGGGCTTCGTAGACTCGCCCCCATGAGTGAAGACACGGCCGGCCCCGCCGTGCGGGTCCGGGGCCTGGTCCAGCGGTACGGCGAGAAGACCGCGGTGGACGGCCTCGACCTGGACGTCCGGCGGGGCACCGTCACCGCCGTCCTCGGCCCCAACGGCGCCGGCAAGACCACCACGATCGAGACCTGCGAGGGCTACCGCCCGCCCACTGCCGGCACCGTCCGTGTCCTCGGCCTCGACCCGTACGACGACGCCGACGCGCTGCGCCCCCGGATCGGGGTGATGCTCCAGTCCGGCGGGGTCCCCTCGGGCGCCCGCGCCCTGGAAATGCTCCAGCACATGGCGAAGCTGTACGCCCATCCGCTGGAGGTCGGCCCGCTGGCGGAGCGGCTGGGGCTGGGCGGCTGCGGCCGCACCCCCTACCGCCGCCTCTCGGGCGGGCAGCAGCAGCGGCTGGCCCTGGCGATGGCCGTGGTCGGCCGCCCCGAGCTGGTCTTCCTGGACGAGCCCACCGCGGGCCTGGACCCGCAGGCCCGCCGGGCCACCTGGGAACTGGTGCGGGAGCTGCGCGCCGACGGCGTCACCGTCGTGCTCACCACCCACCACATGGACGAGGCCGAGCAGCTGGCCGACGAGGTGGCGATCATCGACGCGGGCCGGGTCATCGCCCACGGCAGCCCCGAGGAGCTGTGCCGCGGCGGCGCCGAGAACACCCTGCGCTTCACCGGCCGGCCCGGCCTGGACCTGGCGAGCCTGCTCAAGGCCCTGCCGGACGGCACCGCGGCCGCCGAGCTGACCCCCGGCGGCTACCGGATCACCGGCGAGGTCGACCCGCAGCTGCTGGCCACCGTCACCTCCTGGTGCGCCCAGCACGGCGTCATGCCGGACCGGCTCTCGGTCGAGCGGCACACGCTGGAGGACGTCTTCCTGGAGCTGACCGGTAAGGAGCTGCGCGCATGAGCGCCGGTACGTTCGCCCCCCGGCCGGGGGCCGCGCCGCTGTCCCGCATGATCGGCGCCCAGGCGGCGCTGGAGACGCGGATGCTGCTGCGCAACGGCGAGCAGCTGCTGCTGACCGTGATCATCCCGGCGCTGCTGCTGGTGCTGTTCTCCTCGGTGGACGTCATCAGCGTGCCGGTGGACGCCGGCGGCTCGGGGAAGTCCGTGGACTTCCTGGCCCCGGGCGTGCTCGCGCTGGCCGTGATGTCCACCGCCTTCACCGGGCAGGCCATCGCCACCGGCTTCGACCGCCGGCACGGCGTGCTCAAGCGGCTCGGCGCCTCGCCGCTGCCGCGCTGGGGCCTGATGGTCGCCAAGACCCTGTCGGTGCTGGTCACCGAGGTCCTGCAGGTGGCCCTGCTGACCGGGATCGCCTTCGCACTGGGCTGGTCGCCGCACGGCAACCCGCTCGCGGTGGCCGCGCTGCTGCTGCTCGGCACGGCCGCCTTCTCGGGGCTGGGGCTGCTGATGGCCGGCACGCTCAAGGCAGAGGTGACGCTGGCCGCCGCCAACCTGGTCTTCCTGCTGCTGCTGGTGGCCGGCGGGGTGATCGTGCCGCTGGAGAAGTTCCCCGCGGGGCTGCGGCACGTCCTCGAACTGCTGCCCGTCTCGGCGCTCTCCCAGGGCCTGCGGGACGTCCTCCAGCACGGCGCCGGCCTGCCCTGGGAGCAGCTGGGGCTGCTCGGCGGCTGGTCGGTGCTGGGGCTGGGGCTGGCGGCCCGGCACTTCCGCTGGGAGTGACCTTGGCGCCAGGATGGACGCCTTCACAGACCACGGTGCCGGGGGGCGTACATGGTGCAGCGAGAGGCCGTTCTACGGCTGGACGAACAATGGGCGCGGATCAGGTCGGGGGCGGCCGGCGCTGACGAGGCCGAGAGCGAGGCGCTGCTCGGCGAGCTGATCGCGGCCCTGCGCGAGCCGGCCCGGAGCGATCCGGAGTGCGCGGCCCGGCTGGGCCTGCGGCTCAGCGACCTGGCGGCCCGCCGGTTCGCGGACGGCGACCGGCCGGCCGCCCTGACCGCCGTCGAGGAGGGGCTGCGGTACGCCGAGCAGGCCGCGCCGCACTCCCCCGAGTACGCCCGGTGGTACGCCCGGGGGCTCATCAATCACGGAGTGTGGCTGTCCTGGCCGCTGAGCGACGGCGCCCGGCTGCCGCGCTTCCCCCTCGGGCCGGCCGGCGAGGGCGGTCCGGGGCCCATGGAGCGGGCCGCCGGCGAGCGCGCCCGGGACCTGACTCGCAGTGCGGTGGAGGTGTGGTCCAGCCTGGACCAGCAGGATCCGGTCAACCGGCGGGGGCTGGCGCAGGCGAAGGTGTTCCTCGGCGACCGGCTCGCCGAACTCGGCCTGGCCGAGGACGCGGTGGCGTGGGCGGTGGATGCCGAGCGGGACTTCGGGGCCCTGGTCCAGGCCGGCGGCCCGGGCCTGGCGGAGGCCGAGGAGGCCTTGGAGCACCTGGCGCGGCAGCTGGAACTGCGGCTGCGCTACCTGTCCTTCGAGTCCCTGGTGGCGCTGCGCGCGGACGGCCTGCTGCCCGGCCGGCTGCTGGCGCACGCGGTGCTCGCGGCCCGGATCCTGGGCGTCGAGCCGGCCGAGATCGCCGCCGGTCTCGAGGTGGACGCGGGGGCGGTGCGGGCCACGCTCAGCGCCCGGCCGTGGAAGGCCGTATGGCGCTTCGACGTCCGCGGCCCCGACGGATTGTGGGACACAGTAGGACATCCCTGGCACAGTGCGGCCGACGTGACGGATCGCACGGCGGAGGAGGTCGGGGCCGAGCTGGTGCGGGAGTTCACCGCCTCGCCGGAGCACCCCGCGGAGGGAACTCACTGGCGGATCCTGGTGTGGTGGCACGAGGAGGGCGATCCCGCGGGTTCCCGCTTCCGGCTGACGTACGGGCCTTCGACGGGTGCCGGCGGGGGCCCCTCGTGAAAGTTTGCACAAGGCGCCGCCTACGATAGGGGCCGTGTTGACCCCCCTCGCATACATCGCCCGACGCTGGACGCCGTCACCGCGGACCGTCCAGCGCGCCGCGCTCGCCGCCCTCGTGATGAGCGTGGTCATCGTCGTCACGGGCGGCGCCGTCCGGCTCACCGGCTCCGGCCTGGGCTGCGACAGCTGGCCCAAGTGCACGGACGACAGTCTGATCGCGACGCCCGCTCAGGGCCTGCACGGCGCCATCGAGTTCGGCAACCGGATGCTGACGTACGTCCTGTGCGCGGCGGTCGGCTGGGCCATCGTCGCGGCCCGCGCCGCCAAGCCCTGGCGCCGCTCGCTGACCCGGCTGGGCTGGACGCAGTTCTTCGTGGTGATGGGCAACGCCGTGCTCGGCGGCATCACCGTGTGGACCGGCCTCAACCCGTACAGCGTGGCGGGCCACTTCCTGCTCGCCACCTCGCTGCTCACGGTCACCACCGTCACCTGGCAGCGCACCCGCGAGGGCGACGCGGCCCCCCGGCCGCGGGTCCCCAAGCCGGTGCGCAAGCTGGGCTGGGCGATCGTGGGGGTCTCCTTCGTCCTGATCGCCGCCGGCACCGTGGTGACCGGCTCGGGACCGCACGCGGGCGACAGCAGCGAGGTCCCGCGGATGCCGTTCGACTGGGCCACCACCGCGCACGTGCACGCCGTCGCCGCCTGGCTGGTGTGCGCGCTGGCCGTGGCGATGTGGCTGGTGCTGCGGGTGGTCGACGCCCCGGACGACACCCGCGCCCGGGCCCGGGACCTGCTGTTCGTACTGCTGGCCCAGGGCGCCATCGGGTACGTGCAGTTCTTCACCAAGCTGCCCGCGGCACTGGTCTCGGCCCACATGCTCGGCTCGTGCCTGGTGTGGATCTCGGTGCTGCGGCTGGCCCTGGCCCTGCGCGAGCGCCCGGCGGCCACCGCCGACATCCCGGCACAGAGCGACCCGGCGCTGACCGCGGCCCGCTGAGGCCGCCGCCCGCGCCCGTACTCCTGCGCAGCGCGTCTACCGCCCCGGCCGCCCGGCCAGGCGGTAGACGCGTTCGGCGTTCCCGGCGGAGATCATCGCGGCCACCCGCTCGGCGTCCCGCAGGGACCAGGCGCCCTGGGCCACCCAGCCGCCCAGCACCCGGGCCAGCGCCTCGCGGAAGACCCGGGCGCCGACCACGTGCAGCTCGGGCAGTCCCCCGCCGCCGCTGGAGAAGAGCAGCTTGCCGAAGGGGGCCCGCTCCAGGAGCTCGGCCAGCACCTCGGCGGCCCGGGCCCCGGTGTGCGCGAGGGCCGGGCCCAGATCGGCGTACACGTGCGGGAAGGCGCCCGCCAGGTGGGCGGCGTGCCGGTGGTAGGGGTAGCCGTGCAGCAGCACCAGGTCGGTGCCGAGGCCGGCGGTGGCCCGGACGAAGTCGGTGAGCAGGGTGGGATCGGTCCGGTCGATGCGTTCGCGGGGGTCCCCGGCCCCGGCGTGCAGCTGGAGCGGCAGGCCGGCGCCCACGGCGCTCCACAGCAGGTGCCGCAGCAGGACCGGGTCGCGCACCGGGCCGCCCTTGGTGCGGCCCGCCAGCCAGCGTCCGGCGGCCCCGCGCACCTCCCCGGGCCCGGGCGGCTCGGGGGCGAAGGCGAGGGCGCTGCCGGCCCCGGCGACGGAGGTGAAGGCCACCGCGCCGGCGGCGGCGCCGTGCACCGCCTCGGCGAGGTTGACCAGGAAGGAGTCCACCGTCCCCGAGGTGTCGGCGACCTGCTCGGCCAGCAGTTCGAGGCGGACGATCTCGTGGGCCCGGGCGTCCCCGGCGGCGGCCAGCTCCTCCGGTCCGGTGAGGTCCCCGGGCAGCCCGGTGTCGACCAGGTACGTGGAGATCCCCGAGCCGCGCAGCAGCAGCCGGCCCGACTCCAGGACCCCCAGCTCGCGCCGCCGGGCCAGGTAGCGGGCCGGGGCGCAGTGCGGCTCCAGGCCGAGCAGCGGGGGGCACCAGCGGCGGACGGCGAAGCCGGTCTGGGTGTCGAAGAAGGTGGTGCCGGGGGCGGGCGGGCCGGCGGCCCGCCCCAGATGGGCCTCGAAGGTGCCGAGGCCGAGCTCCGTGCGGAGCACCCCGTGGCAGTACTGGTCCACCAGGGACGGCGTGTCGATCATCCGGCCATTTCCGTTGCGGACGTCGGGAATCCCTCCGGGCCGGGCCCTTGCGGGCCCGGGAGGGACGTACTTCCACACGTCCTAACGGGTGACCGGTGCGTCAGGTGTTGCTGGCGCCGGTGGCCGCACCGGTGTTCGAGCCGCCGCCGAGCTGCTTGCCGGCCATCCGGCGCCACTCGTAGGGGCCGGTGCGGACCTTGGCGGCGAACTCGCCGTCGAAGTCCTCGTGCAGCGTGAGCCCGGCCTTCTCGGCCGCCAGCTCGGCGACCTCGTAGGTCGGGGCCACCAGGTCGCCCCAGCCGCCGTCCTCGCCGACGAGGACGATGCGGGTGCCCATCTGCCCGATGTAGGCGAGCTGCCCCTCGGCGCCGCCGTGCTCCTTGGAGAAGGCGCCGATCTGCTTGGCCAGCCGGCCCGCCTTCTTCTGCTGCTTGGTGTCTGCCATGACAGCCATGCTACCGACGGGTAGCTCAGCGGAGGAAGGGGTCCACGGCGACGGCGATGAAGAGCAGGGAGACATAGGTGATGGACCAGTGGAAGAGGCGCATCTCCTTGAGCTTGCCGCCGGTCTCCCCGGCCTTGGCGCGGGCCTGGAGGGCGTGCGCCTCCCACAGCCACCAGCCGCCGGCCAGCAGCGCCACGGCCGTGTAGAACCAGCCCGTGTAGCCCAGCGGCGTCAGCGTCAGCGAGACGGCCACCATCACCCAGCTGTAGATCACGATCTGCCGGGCCACGACCGTGTTCGAGGCGATCACCGGCAGCATCGGGACGCCGACCCGGGCGTAGTCCTCCTTCACCTTCATCGACAGCGGCCAGTAGTGCGGCGGCGTCCAGAAGAAGATGACGAGGAAGAGGACCACGGCGGCCCAGGACATCGAGTTGGTCACCGAGGACCAGCCGATGAGCACCGGCATGCAGCCCGCGATGCCGCCCCACACGATGTTCTGCGCGGTGCGCCGCTTCAGGATCATCGTGTAGACCACGACGTAGAAGAGGAGCGCGCCGAGCGAGAGCGCCGCGGAGAGCCAGTTCACCAGCAGGCCGAACCACAGGGTCGACACCACGGCGAGGGTGAGCCCGAAGACCAGGCCCTCGCGGGGGCTGACCATGCCGGTCACCAGCGGGCGCTGCGACGTGCGGTCCATCAGCGCGTCGATGTCGCGGTCGATGTACATGTTGAGCGCATTGGCCCCGCCCGCCGACAGGTAACCGCCGAAGCAGGTCGCCAGCACCAGCCACAGCGACGGCACGCCCTGCTCCGCGAGGAACATGACCGGCACTGTGGTGATCAGCAGAAGTTCGATGATCCGCGGCTTGGTCAAAGCCACGAAAGCCATGGCCCGGGCCCCGAACGGCCGGTGACCGGGGCTCGTCCCGAGCACCCCCGCTGGACGGGATTCGACGGCCGTCACGCACACCCCTGACAGAGACTCCCAGCAAGCTCCCGGGCGTGAAGGCCCAGTAAAGACTTGCGCGTACCACGCCACTGTAGACGTTGCCGATACGTGGCCCTGCGCGGGGGTCGGGTCGTGTTGGACCGACCGGCGCAAACCTGCGAGCGCAATCGAAGGGTGGCCGAAGTGCATCGGCCCGGCGGCCGTCCCGGGCGGGGACGGCGCGCACTCGAATAGCCGCACGCCCTGGCGACGGTAGGCTCGGAAACGCACCGGGACGTCTTTCGTCACCGGCATTCGAACATGTGGAGAGGAGCCCTGACCCAGGGTGAGCACCAAGCCGACCACCACAGACCTCGACTGGACCGAGTTGGACCAGCGGGCCGTTGACACCGCCCGCCTCCTGGCCGCGGACGCCGTACAGAAGGTCGGCAACGGCCACCCCGGTACGGCCATGAGCCTCGCGCCCGCCGCCTATGTGTTGTTCCAGAAGGTGATGCGGCACGACCCGGCCGACCCCGAATGGGTCGGACGCGACCGCTTCGTGCTGTCCGCGGGCCACTCCTCGCTGACCCTCTACACCCAGCTCTACCTGGCCGGCTTCGGCCTGGAGCTGGACGATCTGAAGGCCTTCCGGACCTGGGGCTCGAAGACCCCGGGCCACCCGGAGTACGGCCACACCAAGGGCGTCGAGACCACCACCGGCCCGCTGGGCCAGGGTGTGGCCAACGCCGTCGGCATGGCCATGGCGGCCCGCTACGAGCGCGGCCTGTTCGACCCCGAGGCGGCCGAGGGCACCTCGCCGTTCGACCACATGGTCTACGCCATCGCCGGTGACGGCTGCCTCCAGGAGGGCATCTCCGCCGAGGCGTCCTCGCTGGCCGGCCACCAGAAGCTGGGCAACCTGGTCCTGCTCTGGGACGACAACCACATCTCGATCGAGGGCGACACGGAGACGGCCGTCTCCGAGGACACCCTCAAGCGCTACGAGGCCTACGGCTGGCACGTCCAGCGCGTCGCCCAGCAGGAGAACGGCGACCTCGACCCCAAGGCGCTGTACGCCGCGCTGGAGGCCGCCAAGGCCGAGACCGGGCGGCCGTCCTTCATCGCGGCCCGCTCGATCATCGCCTGGCCGGCCCCGCACGCCCAGAACACCGAGGCCGCCCACGGCTCGGCGCTCGGCGAGGACGAGATCAAGGCCACCAAGCGGGTCCTGGGCTTCGACCCGGAGCAGACCTTCGAGGTCGCCGACGAGGTCATCGCGCACACCCGCCGCGCGCTGGACCGCGGCCGGGACGCCAAGGCGTCCTGGGAGAAGGAGCTCGCCGCCTGGCGCACCGCCAACCCGGAGCGCGCCGCCGAGTTCGACCGCATCCAGGCCAACGAGCTGCCCGAGGGCTGGGAGGACAAGCTCCCCGTCTTCGAGCCGGGCCAGGGCGTCGCCACCCGCGCCGCCTCCGGCAAGGTGCTCGCCGCGCTCGGCGCCGTCATCCCGGAGCTGTGGGGCGGCTCGGCCGACCTGGCCGGCTCCAACAACACCACCATCGACAAGAACTCCTCGTTCCTGCCGGTGGGCAACCCGCTGCCGGAGGCCGACCCGTACGGCCGCACCATCCACTTCGGCATCCGCGAGCACTCCATGGCCGCGGCCATGAACGGCATCGCCCTGCACGGCCACACCCGCATCTACGGCGGCACCTTCCTGGTGTTCTCCGACTACATGCGCAACGCCGTGCGCCTGTCCGCGCTGATGCACCTGCCGGTGACGTACGTGTGGACGCACGACTCCATCGGCCTCGGCGAGGACGGCCCGACCCACCAGCCGGTGGAGCACGTCGCCTCGCTGCGCGCCATCCCGGGCCTCAACGTCGTCCGTCCGGCCGACGCCAACGAGACCGCCGTCGCCTGGCGCGAGATCCTCAAGCGCCACACCAAGGTGTTCGGCAAGGGCACCCCGCACGGCCTCGCGCTGACCCGTCAGGGCGTCCCGACGTACGAGCGCAACGAGGACGCCGTCAAGGGCGGCTACGTCCTCTTCGAGGCGGAGGGCGGCGACGCCCAGGTCGTGCTGATCGGCACCGGCTCCGAGGTCCAGCTGGCCGTGGCCGCCCGCGAGGCGCTGCAGGCCGAGGGGATCCCGGCGCGGGTCGTCTCGATGCCGTGCGTCGAGTGGTTCGAGGAGCAGGACCAGGACTACAAGGACAGCGTCCTGCCGCCGTCGGTGAAGGCGCGGGTCGCGGTCGAGGCCGGCATCGGCCTGACCTGGCACCGCTACGTCGGCGACGCGGGCCGGATCGTCTCGCTGGAGCACTTCGGCGCCTCGGCCGACGCGAAGGTGCTGTTCCGCGAGTTCGGGTTCACCCCCGAGGCCGTCACCGCCGCCGCCAAGGCTGCACTGAATTCGGCAAACGAGATCGCCGCCGCCGCGCGCTGACGCGGACACAAAGGCACCAGAGGAGATGCAATTCTCATGACAGACGCACTCAAGCGCCTCTCGGACGAGGGCGTGGCGATCTGGCTGGACGACCTGTCGCGCAAGCGCATCACGTCCGGCAACCTCGCCGAGCTGATCGACCAGAGCCACGTCGTCGGCGTGACCACCAACCCGTCGATCTTCCAGAAGGCCATCAGCAGCGGCGACGGCTACGAGCAGCAGCTCAAGGACCTCGCGGCCCGCAAGGTCACGGTCGACGAGGCCATCCGCATGATCACCACGGCGGACGTCCGCGACGCCGCCGACATCCTGCGCCCGGTCTACGACGCGACCGAGGGCCAGGACGGCCGGGTCTCCATCGAGGTCGACCCCCGGCTGGCGCACGAGACCGCGGCCACCGTCGCCGAGGCCAAGCAGCTGGCCTGGCTGGTGGACCGGCCCAACACGCTCATCAAGATCCCGGCGACCAAGGCCGGCCTGCCGGCGATCACCGAGGTCATCGGCCTGGGCATCAGCGTCAACGTCACGCTGATCTTCTCGCTCGAGCGCTACCGCGAGGTCATGGACGCCTACCTCGCGGGCCTGGAGAAGGCCAAGGAGCGCGGCCTGGACCTGTCGAAGATCCACTCCGTCGCCTCGTTCTTCGTCTCCCGCGTGGACTCCGAGATCGACAAGCGCCTGGACAAGATCGGCACCGACGAGGCCAAGGCCCTGAAGGGCAAGGCGGCCCTCGCCAACGCCCGTCTGGCCTACGAGGCGTACGAGGAGGTCTTCTCCTCCGACCGCTGGGCCGCGCTGGACCGCGCGCACGCCAACAAGCAGCGTCCGCTGTGGGCCTCCACCGGCGTCAAGGACCCGGCCTACAAGGACACCCTCTACGTGGTCGACCTGGTCGCCCCCGGCACGGTCAACACCATGCCCGAGGCCACCCTGGAGGCCACCGCCGACCACGGCGAGGTCACCGGCGACACCATCCGCGGCGGCTACGCTCAGGCCCGCCTCGAGCTGGACGCGGTCGCGAAGCTGGGCATCTCGTACGACGATGTGGTGCAGCTGCTGGAAGACGAGGGCGTCGAGAAGTTCGAGGCGTCCTGGAAGGACCTGCTCACGTCGACCGAGGCGGAGCTCACGAAGCTCGCCCCCACGGAGGCCTGAAAACCTTGTCTGTAAACGGAGCGAACCCGCTTCGTGACGCACAGGACCGGCGGCTCCCGCGCATCGCGGGGCCGTCCGGCCTGGTCATCTTCGGCGTTACGGGCGACCTCTCGCGCAAGAAGCTGATGCCTGCCGTCTACGACCTCGCCAACCGCGGTCTGCTGCCCCCGGGCTTCTCGCTGATCGGGTTCGCCCGCCGCGAGTGGCAGGACGAGGACTTCGTGCAGGAGGTCCACGACGCGGTGAAGCAGCACTCGCGCACGCCCTTCCGCGAGGAGGTCTGGCAGCAGCTGGTGCAGGGCTGCCGGTTCGTCCAGGGCAACTTCGACGACGACGCGGCCTTCGAGACGCTGAAGTCGACGATCGAGGAGCTGGACAAGGCACAGGGCACGGGCGGCAACTTCGCCTTCTACCTGTCCGTCCCGCCGAAGTTCTTCCCCACGGTGGTCCAGCAGCTCAAGAAGCACGGACTCGCCCAGAAGGAGGGCTCCTGGCGGCGCGCCGTCATCGAGAAGCCCTTCGGCCACGACCTGGCCAGCGCGCAGGACCTCAACCAGATCGTCCACGAGGTCTTCCCCCGTGACGAGGTCTTCCGGATCGACCACTACCTCGGCAAGGAGACCGTCCAGAACATCCTGGCGCTCCGCTTCGCCAACACGATGTTCGAGCCGATCTGGAACCGGTCGTACGTCGACCACGTGCAGATCACCATGGCCGAGGACATCGGCATCGGCGGCCGGGCCGGCTACTACGACGGCATCGGCGCCGCCCGTGACGTCATCCAGAACCACCTGCTCCAGCTGCTCGCGCTGACGGCGATGGAGGAGCCCGGCTCCTTCCACCCCAAGGCGCTGGTGGCGGAGAAGCTCAAGGTCCTCACCGCCGTGGAACTCCCCGAGGACCTGGGCAAGCACACCGTGCGCGGCCAGTACTCCGGGGCATGGCAGGGCGGCGAGAAGGTCGTCGGCTACCTCGAAGAGGACGGCATCGACCCGAAGTCGAAGACCGACACCTACGCCGCGATCCGCCTGGAGATCAACAACCGCCGCTGGGCGGGCGTGCCGTTCTACCTGCGCACCGGCAAGCGGCTGGGCCGCCGCGTCACCGAGATCGCGGTGGTCTTCAAGCGGGCCCCGTACCTGCCCTTCGAATCCGGTGCGACCGAGGAGCTGGGGCAGAACGCCCTGGTCATCCGGGTGCAGCCGGACGAGGGCGTCACGGTGCGGTTCGGCTCCAAGGTCCCCGGCACCTCCATGGAGGTGCGCGACGTGACCATGGACTTCGCCTACGGCGAGTCCTTCACGGAGTCGAGCCCGGAGGCGTACGAGCGCCTGATCCTCGACGTGCTGCTGGGAGACGCCAACCTCTTCCCGCGGCACCAGGAGGTCGAACTCTCCTGGAACATCCTCGACCCGATCGAGGAGTACTGGGACAAGCACGGCAAGCCCGCGCAGTACCCGGCGGGCACGTGGGGGCCGGTCGAGGCGGACGAGATGCTCGCACGAGACGGACGGAGCTGGCGCCGGCCATGAAGATCGACCTCACGGAGACCACCTCCAGCAAGATCAACGCCGCGCTGGTGCAGGCACGCCGGGACATCGGCACGCCCGCCATCGGCATGGTGCTCACCCTCGTCATCGTCACCGACGAGGAGAACGCCTACGACGCACTGAAGTCGGCGAACGACGCCTCGCACGAGCACCCCTCGCGGATCATCGTGGTGATCAAGCGGGCCAGCCGCTCGCCGCGCAGCCGCCGGGACACCCGGCTGGACGCCGAGGTCCGGGTCGGCACCGACTCGGGCACCGGCGAAACGGTTGTGCTGCGGCTGCACGGCGAGCTGGTGGGCCACGCCCAGTCGGTCGTCCTGCCGCTGCTGCTGCCGGACGCCCCGGTGGTCGTGTGGTGGCCCGAGGGCGCGCCCTCGGACGTGGCCGGCAACCCGCTCGGGGCCCTGGGCCAGCGGCGGATCGTCGACACGTACGCCACCGAGGACCCGCTGACCGAGCTGGCCGCCCGGGCCCGCACCTACGCGCCCGGGGACACCGACCTGTCCTGGACCCGGATCACGCCCTGGCGTTCCATGCTGGCGGCGGCCCTGGACCAGCAGTCCGTCAAGGTCACCTCGGCGACCGTCGAGGGCGAGGACGAGAACCCCAGCTGCGAACTGCTGGCCATGTGGCTGGCGGACCGCCTCGAGGTGCCGGTGCGCCGCACCGTCTCCTCCGGCCCGGGCCTGACGGCCGTCCGGCTGGAGACCTCGCAGGGGCCGATCGTGCTGGACCGGGCCGACGGCGCGCTGGCGACGCTGTGCATGCCCGGGCAGCCGGACCGCGCGGTGGCGCTCAAGCGGCGGGAGACCGCCGAGCTGCTGGCGGAGGAGCTGCGCCGGCTGGACCCGGACAACACCTACGAGTCCTCGCTGAAGTTCGGCGTGGACCGGCTGGAGGCGGGCAGCGCCGCGGCGGCGAAGGCCGCAGCGGCCCCGGCCGCCCCGGCCGCGGACGCGGCTCCGGCCGCCAAGGCGGCGCCCGCCAAGAAGGCCCCGGCCAAGAAGGCGGTCGCCGGGTGAGCGTCCCCCAGGTCGTGGTCCACCGCGACAAGGAGCTGATGGCCCGGGCCGCGGCGGCCCGGCTCATCACCCGGATCGTCGACGCCCAGGCCGCCCGCGGCACGGCGTCGGTGGTCCTGACGGGCGGGCGCAACGGCAACGGCCTGCTGGCCGCGCTGGCCGAGTCGCCGGCCCGGGACGCGGTGGACTGGTCCCGGCTGGACCTGTGGTGGGGCGACGAGCGGTACGTCCCGGCCGACGATCCGGAGCGCAACCACGTCCAGGCGCGCGAGGCGCTGCTGGACGCGGTGCCGGTGGACCCGGCCCGGGTGCACGCCATGCCCGCGCTGGACGGCCCCTACGGCACCGACGTGGACGCGGCGGCCGCCGGGTACGCCCGGGAGCTGGCGGCGGCCGCGGGCCCGGAGGACCACGGCCCGGTGCCGCGGTTCGACGTGCTGATGCTGGGCGTCGGTCCGGACACGCACGTCGCCTCGCTCTTCCCCGAGCACCCGGCGGTGCGCGAGGAGGCCCTGACGGTGGTCGGCGTGCGCGGTGCGCCCAAGCCGCCGCCCACCCGCGTCTCGCTGACCCTGCCCGCCATCCGGGCCGCCCGCGAGGTGTGGCTGCTGGCGGCGGGCGAGGACAAGGCCGGTGCGGTGGCGATCGCGCTGGGCGGGGCCGGTGAGCTCCAGGCCCCGGCCGCGGGCGCCTACGGCCGTACCCGCACGCTGTGGCTGCTGGACCGGGCCGCGGCGGCCAAGCTCCCGCCGCAGCTCTACCCGCCGGCTTCGGCGTAACACCCGTACGCGAAGGGGCCCGCTCTCGGAGACGAGAGCGGGCCCCTTCTGCCTGTCCGGGAGCCTAGGCCCGGCCCCGCAGGCTGCGGTACGTGGCCACCAGGGCCGTGGTGGACGGGTCCAGGCCCGGTACCTCGGCCCCGGAGACCAGCGCCGGCTCCAGCCGCTTGGCGAGGACCTTGCCCAGCTCGACGCCCCACTGGTCGAAGGAGTCGATGTTCCAGACCGCGCCCTGGACGAACACCTTGTGCTCGTAGAGGGCGATCAGCTGGCCCAGCACCGACGGGGTCAGGGCCGGGGCCAGGACCGTGGTCGTGGGGTGGTTGCCGCGGAAGGTCTTGTGCGGGACCAGCGGCTCCGCGACGCCCTCCGCCCGCACCTCCTGCGGCGTCTTGCCGAAGGCCAGCGCCTGGGTCTGGGCGAAGAAGTTCGCCATCAGCAGGTCGTGCTGGGCCTCCAGGGCCGGCTCGAGGTCCGCCACCGGCCGGGCGAAGCCGATGAAGTCGGCCGGGATCACCTTGGTGCCCTGGTGGATCAACTGGTAGTACGCGTGCTGGCCGTTGGTGCCCGGGGTGCCCCAGACCACCGGCCCGGTCTGCCAGTCCACCGGATTGCCGTCCCGGTCCACGGACTTGCCGTTGGACTCCATGTCCAGCTGCTGGAGGTACGCGGTGAACTTGGAGAGGTAGTGCGAGTACGGCAGCACCGCGTGCGACTGCGCGTCGAAGAAGGCGCCGTACCAGATGCCCAACAGGCCCAGCAGCAGCGGGGCGTTCTCCTCGGCGGGGGCGGTCCGGAAGTGCTCGTCCACCAGCCGGAAGCCGGCCAGCATCTCGCGGAAGCGGTCCGGGCCGATGGCGATCATCAGGGAGAGCCCGATGGCCGAGTCGTAGGAGTACCGGCCGCCGACCCAGTCCCAGAACTCGAACATGTTGGCCGTGTCGATGCCGAACTCCTCGACCTTCTCCGCGTTCGTGGAGAGGGCGACGAAGTGCTTGGCCACCGCGGCCCGGTCACCGCCGAGCCCGTCGAGCAGCCAGCCGCGCGCCGAGGTGGCGTTGGTGATGGTCTCGATGGTGGTGAAGGTCTTCGAGGCGATGACGAACAGCGTCTCGGCCGGGTCCAGGTCCCGGACCGCCTCGTGGAGGTCCGCGCCGTCCACGTTGGAGACGAACCGGACCGTCAACTCCCGGTCGGTGAAGGAGCGCAGCACCTCGTAGGCCATCGCCGGACCGAGGTCGGAGCCGCCGATGCCGATGTTGACGACGGTGCGGATCCGGCGGCCGGTGTGGCCCGTCCAGGCCCCCGAGCGCACCCGGTCCGCGAAGTCCGCCATCTTGTCGAGCACGGCGTGCACCTCGGGGACCACGTCGGTCCCGTCGACCTCGACGACCGCGTCCGCGGGGGCGCGCAGCGCGGTGTGCAGCACCGCGCGGTCCTCGGTGGTGTTGATCTTCTCGCCGCGGAACATGGCCTCCCGCAGCTCGGCCACCCCGGTCGCGGCGGCCAGTTCCCGCAGCAGCTCCAGCGTCTCGTCGGTGACCAGGTGCTTGGAGTAGTCGATGTGCAGGTCGCCGACGCTCAGGGTGTACCGGCCGCCGCGGGCCGGGTCGGCCGCGAACAGCTCGCGCAGGTGCGTGCCGCCGAACTCGTCCCGGTGCTTGGCCAGCGCCGCCCACTCGGGCGTCTGATTCAGCCTGATCCGCCGGTTTTCCGTCATCTCGGACATCAACCCACTTCTTCCGTCCTGTCGTAGCCCCGCCACCCCCAAACCTAAGGGATCAGAGGCAGCAGAACAGACACAAACAGGCCCGGCCCACGGGAGAAGGTCTCCCATGGGCCGGGCCTCGAGTCATACCCTGCCGGACGGCTCAGATCTCGCCACGGAGCTTCGCGAGCGCCTCCGCGAGGATGGCCTCCCCGTCGGCGTCCGTGCGCCGCTCCCGGACGTACGCGAGGTGCGTCTTGTAGGGCTCGGTGCGCGGCGGGGCCGGGGGGTTGTCCCGGTCCTGGCCGGCCGGGAATCCGCAGCGCGGGCAGTCCCAGGTGTCCGGGACCTGCGCGTCGCTGGCGAAGCTCGGCTGCGTCTCGTGCCCGTTCGAGCACCAGAAGGAGATGCGCAGGCGCGGCGCGGACTCGCCGCGCTCGGCCTCACCCATCGGCCCCGCTCCGACCCGGCTACCACGGATCGCGTTGCCACTTGCCACGGTCGTAACTCCCTGCGTGATGGTGCCGCGTTCGGCCGGTGGATGTCCGCCGCGGGCGCCTCAGTCTACGGAAGTCCCAACGCGCGTCCAATGGCCGGAGTTACTTCTGGTCAGTTGCCCGTCTTCATGAGCAGACCCAGCGCCACAATGCTCGCGAACCACAGCAGACCGATCACGACCGTGATGCGGTCGAGGTTGCGCTCGGCCACCGAGGAACCGCCGACGGAGGACTGCATGCCGCCGCCGAACATGTCGGAGAGGCCTCCGCCCTTGCCCTTGTGCATCAGCACCAGCAGCATCAGCAGCAGGCTGAAGACGATCAGGGCGATCGAGAACCCCATAATCACGGCTGGACCCTACTTCCTTGGATATTGACGCGGGGGCCGGTGAGCCGACCTACGGCTCACTGGCCCCCGCAAGGGTACGACGGATCCGCCCTACCGCATACTCACTGACCTGCTCACTGGTCCCGGAAGCGGACGATCTTGACGAACTCGTCCGCGTCCAGGGCCGCGCCGCCGACCAGGGCGCCGTCGACGTCCGGCTGCGCCATGATCGCGGCGATGTTGCCGGACTTCACCGAGCCGCCGTACTGGATGCGGACCGCGTCGGCCAGCTCCTGGGAGTACAGCTCGGCCAGCCGGCCGCGGATCGCCCCGCAGACCTCCTGGGCGTCCTCGGGGGTGGCGACCTCGCCGGTGCCGATCGCCCATACGGGCTCGTAGGCGATCACGATCGACTCGACCTGCTCGGCCGGGACGTCCTTGAGGGCGCCGTCGACCTGGGCGAGGGTGTGCGGGACCTGCTGGCCGGCCTTGCGGACGTCCAGGCCCTCGCCGACGCACAGGATCGGGGTGATGCCGTTCTTGAAGGCGGCCTTCACCTTGGCGTTGCAGACCTCGTCGTCCTCGCCGTGGTACTGGCGGCGCTCGCTGTGGCCCACGGCCACGTACGCGCACTTCAGCTTGGCGAGCATCGGGCCCGAGATCTCACCGGTGTAGGCACCGGAGTCGTGCGCCGAGATGTCCTGGGCGCCGTACTTGATCTTCAGCTTGTCGCCGTCGACCAGGGTCTGCACCGAGCGCAGGTCGGTGAACGGCACGAGCACGGCCACCTCGGTCGCGTCGTAGTCCTTGTCGGCGAGCGCGAAGGCGAGCTTCTGGACGTGCGCGATGGCCTCGAGGTGGTTGAGGTTCATCTTCCAGTTGCCCGCCATCAGCGGGGTGCGGTCACTCACGGGTCAGCCTTCCAGTGCTGCGATGCCGGGGAGCGTCTTGCCCTCGAGGTATTCGAGGCTGGCGCCGCCACCGGTGGAGATGTGTCCGAACGCGTTCTCGTCGAAGCCGAGGATGCGCACGGCCGCGGCCGAGTCGCCGCCGCCGACGACGGTGAACGCGTCCGAGTCGAGGAGCGCCTTGGCGACGGCGGAGGTGCCGCCGGCGTAGTCGGGGTGCTCGAAGACGCCGACCGGGCCGTTCCAGAAGACGGTCTCGGCGTCGGCGATCTTCGACGCGTAGAGCTCGCGGGTCTTGGGGCCGATGTCCAGGCCCTCCTTGTCGGCGGGGATCTGGTCCGCGTCGACGACCGCGAAGTCGGCCGGGGCCTTGGTCTTCAGGTCGGGGAACTCCGAGGAGACCAGGACGTCGACCGGCAGGACCAGCTCGACGCCGTCGGCCTCGGCCCGGGCCATGTACTCCTTGACCTTCTCGACCTGGTCCTTCTGGAGCAGGGAGATGCCGACCTCGTAGCCCTTGGCGTAGAGGAAGGTGTAGGCCATGCCGCCGCCGATGAGGATGCGGTCGGCCTTGCCCAGCAGCTCGTCGATGACGGCGAGCTTGTCGGAGACCTTGGCGCCGCCGAGCACGACCACGTAGGGGCGCTTGACGTCGGCGGTGAGCTTCTTCAGGACGCCGACCTCGGTGGCGATCAGGTAGCCGGCCGCGTGCGGCAGCCGGGCCGGGAGGTCGAAGACCGAGGCGTGCTTGCGGTGCACCGCACCGAAGCCGTCGCCGACGTAGACGTCGGCCAGCTCGGCGAGCTGGTCGGCAAAGGCGCCGCGCTCGGCGTCGTCCTTGCTGGTCTCGCCGGCGTTGAAGCGGAGGTTCTCGATGACCGCGACCTGGCCGTCGGCCAGGGCGGCGACGGTCTCCTTGGCGGAGGCGCCGACCGTGTCGGTGGCGAAGGCCACCGGCGTGCCGAGCAGTTCGCCCAGGCGCGCGGCGGCGGGGGCGAGGGAGAAGGCCGGGTCCGGCTCGCCCTTGGGGCGGCCGAGGTGCGAGGCGACGACCACGCGGGCGCCGGCTTCGGCGAGCTTCGCGATGGTCGGCTGGACGGCGCGGATGCGGCCGTCGTCGGTGATGGTGCCCTCGGCGAGGGGCACGTTGAGGTCCGCGCGGACGAAGACCCGCTTGCCGGCGACACCCTCGGCGAGCAGTTCGTCGATCGTCTTCATGTGTTTCTGACTCCTTTGGCGCCCGTGTACTGGGGCGGAAGAACGACAGGCAAGCTACAGGGTCCGGCCGGCGCACCGTTGCGCCGCCCGGACCCTGTGCTTCACATCGTGGAACCTGCCCTAGGACTTAGAGCTGACCGCCGACGAAGACGGTGAGGTCGACGAGGCGGTTGGAGTAGCCCCACTCGTTGTCGTACCAGCCCACGATCTTGACGCTCTTGCCCTGGACCATGGTCAGGGAGGAGTCGAAGGTGCAGGAGGCCGGCCAGTTCACGATGTCGGAGGAGACGATCGCGTCCTCGGTGTAGTCGAGGATGCCCTTCAGCTGGCCCTCGGCGGCCTTCTGGAAGGCGGTGTTGACCTCGTCCTTGGTGACCTCGCGGTCCAGCTCGATCACCAGGTCGGTCACGGAGCCGGTGGGGACCGGGACGCGCATCGCGATGCCGTCGAGCTTGCCCTTGAGCTGCGGCAGGACCAGGGCGGTGGCCTTGGCGGCACCGGTGGTGGTCGGGATGATGTTCTCCGCGGCGGCGCGGGCGCGGCGCAGGTCCTTGTGCGGGAAGTCCAGGATGCGCTGGTCGTTGGTGTAGGCGTGGACCGTGGTCATCATGCCCTTGACGATGCCGAAGCTCTCGTCGAGGACCTTCGCCATCGGCGCCACGCAGTTGGTGGTGCAGGAGGCGTTGGAGATGACGTGGTGGTTGGCCGCGTCGTACTTGTCGTGATTGACGCCCATCACGATCGTGATGTCCTCGTCGGTGGCCGGAGCCGAGATGAGGACCTTCTTCGCGCCGGCCGCGAGGTGCTTGGCGGCGTCGGCCTTCTTCGTGAAGATGCCGGTGGACTCGATGACGATGTCCGCGCCCAGCTCGCCCCAGGGGAGGTTCGCGGGGTCGCGCTCGGCGAAGGTCTTGAAGGTGTTCCCGCCGACCGTGATGGTGTCGTCGGTGTGGCTGACGTCCGCCTTCAGCCGGCCGAGGATCGTGTCGTACTTCAGGAGGTGCACGAGCGTCGCGTTGTCGGTCAGGTCATTGACACCGACGATTTCGACGTCCGCCCCCTGCTCCAGCAGCGCCCGGAAGTAGTTGCGGCCGATTCGGCCAAAACCATTGATACCTACGCGGATCGTCACGAACCGATCTCCTCGTATGTGCGCCGGTCTGTCCGCCGGCGAGCTGTATGGGATGTCCCCGACCGCCTCCGACCCTACCTCTCCGTGAGCCTTTGGGTGACATCGAACGTCCTCCGACGCACGTGGGAATGCGCCGGAGGGCCCCCGGAGCGCCTGTACCAATTGGTTTCGGGCGGGATTCCGGGGGCCCAAAGGCCCGTTACGGAGAGTCAGCGCCGGAGGGTCCGCAGGGCCTTACCGATCAGTACCGAGCGGTCCTCCGGGTCCGTCAGGTGCTCCAGGCCGAAGCCGAGGAGGACCGTGTCACGCGTAGTGACCGATGCGAAGGACTGGAAGAGCTCCCCGGTCCGGGACCAGTCGCCCGGAACCGCGGGACTTCCGGCCGGAGATCCCTGGGCCGTCCAGCTGCCCAGGCCGGTCTCGAAGCCCTCGTCCTCCTGGTCCGCACCCCCGATGACCAGGCGCGCCTCGTCCGCGAAGACCCCGCGGCCGCCCGAGCCGGGGTCGGTGACGTAGGACAGCGCGAGCTCCACCTTCTTGCCTGCATAGGGGCTCAAGTCGAAGGCGACCTGCTTCCAGCCGCCCGCGGAGCCGGTGAAGCTGTTCCAGGCCCCGGTGGTGCCGCCGCCGGTGCAGTTGCCCCCGGCGAGGGTGAGGTAGTGCGCCAGGAAGGGGTGGTCGCCGATCAGGAAGCCGGCGCCGCACTCCTCGGGCACCGCGGTGCTGCTCTGGCCGTTGAGGTCGGGCAGCGTCGTCCAGTCCTCGGCGCCGGTGGTGTGCGCCTCCAGGACGGCGTGGTCGTAGCCCGGCTCGGTGTTCCAGTTGAGCGCCAGGCGCAGCTGCGGCTGCTGGGCGGCGGTGACCTGGGTGAGGTCGACGGTGCGGACCAGCCGCTTCCAGTCGTCGTCCTGGTGCAGGGCCGCTGCCATGCCGGTACCGCGGTAGGGGGCGTACGGGTTGACGACCCCGGTGTACGCACCCGACTTGGCGCTCTTGAACTGCGGGAACTGCGCCGCCGGGAGGCTGTCGGAGGTGACGGTGTAGGAGCCGGCCGCGTCCAGCGGGTTGCCGGGCGCGTCGGCGAGCGGGCCGCCGGTACCGGCCAGCGCGCCGGAGCCGGCGAAGCCGGTGGCGCCCCGGGACCCGGCCCGGCCGTAGGCGCCGAGGTAGTACTGGCTGAAGTCGTCGGTGAGGGCGCGGCCGACCTCGGCGTCGCCGCCGGCCTGCTCACCGGCCTCGATCAGCCGGCCGCCCTCGTTGAGGAAGTCCCGGATCGCGAGCTGGACCGGGCCGGAGGGGGCCTGGGCGCCCGTGTAGTGGACCGCGGTGCGGTAGTGCGACAGGACGCCCAGCGGGTGCGGGACGCCCTGCGTGGCGACGTCCCAGACGGCGGCGGAGCGGTGGTTGGCGCGCAGCGCGGCCACGTACTTCTGGGCCTGGGTGGCGGCGGCGCCCTCCTCGGCGATCACCAGGACGTCGGCGCGGGGGGCGCGGTCGACGGAGTAGGTGAAGTGGGTGCTGGCCGACCGGGCGCCGGCGGCGCCGCGGCCGGTGAACCAGACCTCGACCCGGTCACCCGGGCGGGCGCCGGTGACGGCCGCGCGGTACTGGTCGTAGCGGTTGTTGTCCTCGCCGCCGTAGCGGGCGCCGCCGCGCCAGGGCTTGAGGTCCTTCTGGTGCGTACGGCCGCCGTTGATCCGGTAGTTGAGCTGCTTGCCGCGCAGCGACTTGCGCGCGGTGACCGCCACCTGCTGCGCCCCGCCGCGGGCGGCGGAGCGGGTGAAGGGGTCGGTGGTGAAGTCGGCGGCCTCCAGCCCCACGGAGGAGGACGGCCGGTCGGGGTGCGCGGCGGTCTCGGCGACCGAGAGCGCGAAGGGCACGTTCTTGGCGAACTCGCCCTGGATCAGCTTCTCGTCGTCGGGGAAGTTGAAGCCGGACGGGCAGTCCTCGGCCTTCCAGGCGTCGTCGGGGTCGATGTCCGAGGCGGTCTGGCAGGTGGTCATCTCGGGGGTGAACATCATGACGCCGTTGGCGTTGGCCGCCTGGCCGTCGGCCTCGCCGTTGGTGGTGTACAGCTCCGAGGAGACCTGCGGGTAGTAGCCCGGCACGGCCGGCTTCTCGGGGGTGCCGGCCAGCGCCTTGTAGAGCACGTCGTCCGGGGTGGGGGTGGCCACCTGCCAGCCCACGCCGTAGAGCAGCAGCTCCGCGGCGGAGTGGTAGTTGATGCCGAAGTCGAAGCCGATCCGCTTCTCGAAGCGGTCCAGGGCCACCGTCTCGGGCTCGGAGTCCGCGGCCGGGCCCCGGTAGGTCTCGTTGAAGGGGTCGGGGGAGGAACCCTCGTTGTCGTAGCCCCACTTGTAGGCGAAGTTGCGGTTGAGGTCGACGCCGTCGCCGTTGGTGATCTTGCCGTCGCCGTCGTTGTCGCGCAGGTTCTTGCGCCAGAGCCGGTCGCCGTCGGCGGCGAAGGTGTAGTCGTACCCGTCGGGGTTGGCGGAGAGCAGGAACCACAGCTCGGTGGAGTCCAGGATCCTGGTGATCCGCCGGTCCTTGCCGTAGCCGTCGACCACCTCGTGCATCAGCCGCCGGGTCATCTCCGGGGTGATCCACTCGCGGGCGTGCTGGTTGGACATGTAGAGCACGGAGGGCTTGGCGCCGTCCCGGGTCCGGCGGGCGTTCTTGGTGACCTTGAGCGCCAGGATGTCCTTGCCCTGCACGGTCTTGCCGATGGAGACGACCTTGGTCAGCCCCGGGTGCTGCTGCCCGGTGCGGACGATCTCCTCCTGGAGGCCGCCCTTGCCGCTGTACGGGCGGAAGACCCCGTCGCCGGCGGCCGCGGTCCGGGCCGCCGCCTTGGCCGGCACCCGCCGCTCGGTCAGCCTGACGCCCTGGGCGCCCAGGGCGCGGGCCTGGCTGCCCGTCAGGAAGAGCTCCACGTGGGCGGTGCCGCGGGCCGGGGCCCGCTCCGCCAGTTCATGGGCGTCCTGGCCGGCCGCGAGGACCAGCGGGACCTGGGCCCGGGTGATGTCCGCGTCGTAGACCCGCACTTCGTCGGCCGCCGCGCGGTCCCCTGCGGGTCCCGACTGCGCCAGGGCCGCCGGTACGGCCGCCATGGAACCGAGGATCAGTGCGCCGGTGGCGAGGATCGAGCTCGCTCTGCGCCTCATGTGCCCCCCTGCTGTCGTCTGTCACGAAAGCGTTCGGACGCAAGGCTCACCAGCTCCCATGGTCATGTCAATGGGGCGGGTGGCGTGTCGGACGGAAAACGGAACGGGGCCCCGGGCCGTGGTCGGCGGGGCCCCCTTCCGTCGGGCGGGACGGCGCGGCGGGCGTCAGCCGGCCAGGTTGTCGGCCATCTCCTCGGTGAGGTTGGACTCCGTACCGGGGATGCCGAGGTCCTGGGCGCGCTTGTCGGCCATCGCCAGCAGGCGGCGGATCCGGCCGGCCACCGCGTCCTTCGTCAGCGGCGGGTCGGCCAGGGCGCCCAGCTCCTCCAGGGAGGCCTGCTTGTGCTCCATGCGCAGCCGGCCGGCGGCGGCCAGGTGCTCGGGCACCTCCTCGCCCAGGATCTCCAGGGCGCGCTGCACCCGGGCGCCGGCCGCGACCGCGGCGCGGGCCGAGCGGCGCAGGTTGGCGTCGTCGAAGTTGGCGAGCCGGTTGGCGGTGGCCCGCACCTCGCGGCGCATCCGCCGCTCCTCCCAGGCCAGCACGGACTCGTGCGCGCCCAGCCGGGTCAGCAGGGCGCCGATGGCGTCACCGTCGCGGACGACGACCCGGTCCACCCCGCGCACCTCGCGGGCCTTGGCGGCGATGGAGAGCCGGCGGGCCGCGCCCACCAGCGCCAGGGCCGCCTCCGGCCCGGGGCAGGTCACCTCCAGCGAGGAGGAGCGGCCGGGCTCGGTGAGCGAGCCGTGCGCCAGGAAGGCGCCGCGCCAGGCCGCCTCGGCGTCGCAGGTGGCCCCGGAGACCACCTGCGGGGGCAGCCCGCGGATGGGCCGGCCCCGGCCGTCGACCAGGCCGGTCTGGCGGGCCAGCTGGTCACCGCCGGCCACCACCCGCACCACGAAGCGCGAGCCGCGGCGCAGCCCGCCCGGGGCCATCACGATCAGCTCGGAGCTGTGGCCGAAGATCTCGAGGATGTCCTTCTTCAGGCGCCGGGCCGCGAAGCTGGTGTCCAGCTCGGCCTCGATCACGATCCGGCCGCTCACCAGGTGCAAGCCGCCCGCGAACCGAAGGATCGCCGAGACCTCCGCCTTCCTGCAGCAGGTGCGGGTGACGGGGAGACGCGAGATCTCGTCCTTCACCGCCGGCGTCATCGCCATGGGCCGATCCTTCCATGCATCCGAAAAATACGGTCGTACGCGGCTGCCAGCAGCTCCGGGTCGTGCTTGGCGGAGCCTCCCCCGGCCGCGACAGGCGCCAGTTCGACCGCGGCGCCGAACCGCTTGGCGGCATCGGCGAGGGATTCGCGGTCGGGTACGGCAGCCTGGTCGGCCAGCACCACGTCCAGGGCGAGTTTAGGGGCGTGTCGGGCCAAAACCTCCAAATGACGCTGCGGAGAGAAGCCCTCGGTTTCGCCCGGCTGGGGGGCGAGGTTCAGCGAGAGGACCCGCCGGGCCTTGGTCTCGGTCAGGGCCTCCAGCAGCTGGGGCACCAGCAGGTGGGGGATCACCGAGGAGAACCAGGAGCCCGGGCCGAGCACCACCCAGTCCGCGTCGAGCACCGCCTCGACCGCCTCCGGCACGGCCGGCGGGTCGTGCGGGACCAGGTGGACGGACTGCACCTCACCGGGGGTGAGGGCGACCGTGGCCTGGCCCCGGACGGTGTCGACGTACTCCGGCCGGGCCGGGTCGTGGCCCTTGACCAGCGCCTGGAGCTCCAGCGGCACCGCCGACATCGGCAGCACCCGGCCGTGCGCGCCCAGCAGCCGCCCGACCAGGTCGAGCGCCTTGACGTGGTCGCCCAGCTGCTCCCACAGCGCGACGATCAGGAGATTGCCCACGGCGTGCTCGTGCAGGTCGCCGCGGGACTGGAAGCGGTGCTGGATGACCCGGGCCCAGGTCTGGCCCCAGTCGTCGTCCCCGCACAGGGCGGCCAGCGCCTTGCGCAGGTCGCCGGGGGGCAGCACGCCCAGCTCCTCGCGGAGCCGGCCGCTGGAGCCGCCGTCGTCGGCGACGGTGACCACCGCGGTCAGGTCGCCGGTGATCCGGCGCAGGGCGGCCAGCGAGGCGGACAGCCCCATGCCGCCGCCGAGGGCGACGACCTTGGGCTGGGCGCCGCGCCGGCGGCGGCCGGGGGCGCCCTCGGCCGCGCCGGCCGGGCCGAGCCGCCGCAGGCGGCCCAGCCGGAGGGTGCGCCCGGTCACTCGCGCCCCATGTCCCGGTGGACGACGACGGTCTCGACTCCCTCGGAGGCGAGGCGGGCGGCGAGCTTCTCGGACATGGCCACGCTGCGGTGCTTGCCGCCGGTGCAGCCCACCGCGATGGTCACGTACCGCTTGCCCTCGCGGCGGTAGCCGGTGGCGATGAGCTGCAGCAGCTCGGCGTACCGGTCCAGGAACTCCTTGGCGCCGGGCTGGTTGAAGACGTAGCCGGACACCTCCTCATTGAGCCCCGTGAAGGGGCGCAGCTCCGGGACCCAGTGCGGGTTGGGCAGGAAGCGGCAGTCCACGACCAGGTCGGCGTCGACCGGCAGGCCGTACTTGTACCCGAAGGACATGACGGTGGCCCGCAGCTCGGGCTCCTCGTCCCCGGCGAACTGGGCGTCCATCTTCGCGCGCAGCTCGTGGACGTTCAGGCTGGAGGTGTCGATCACCAGGTCGGCGTCCCCGCGCAGCTCGCGCAGCAGGTCGCGCTCGGCGGCGATGCCGTCGACGATCCGGCCGTCGCCCTGGAGCGGGTGCGGGCGGCGCACCGACTCGAAGCGGCGCACCAGGGCGTCGTCGGAGGACTCCAGGAAGACGATCCGGCGGGTGACGCCCTTGGTCTCCAGGTCGGCCAGGGACTCGCGGAGGTTGTCGAAGAAGCGCCGGCCGCGGACGTCGACGACCACCGCGATCCGGGCGACGTTGCCCTGGGACCGGGCGCCGAGCTCCACCATCGTGGGGATCAGCGCGGGCGGCAGGTTGTCCACGACGAACCAGCCGAGGTCCTCCAGGCACTTCGCGGCCGTGCTGCGGCCGGCTCCGGACATGCCGGAGATGATCACCAGCTCGGGGATGGCGGCCTCGGCTGCCTCGCCGGCTTCCACGCTCGTGCCCGTACTCACCTGTGCTCCGTCTCGGTCGTGCGTTCTCGCGTCGTCGGGTGCGGTCTCTCCTGCAGCCTGTCCTGCAGCGTCCCGCGCGTCGTGCTCGGTCATCGGTCGGTCCCCCGTTCGGCCGAGGTCCCCGCGGGCGCGGGGGTCTCGTCCTCCATGATCTCTCCTGTCGCGGTGTTCACGGCGGGAGCCGCGGGGGCCGCCTGGGCGAGGGCCACCGCCACGCTCTCGGCCGTCTTGCGGCCTATGCCCGGGACCTCGCAGATCTGGTCGATTGTCGCCTGTCGGAGCTTCTTCACGGAACCGAAGTGTTTGATCAAGGCCAGCTTGCGGGTCTCGCCCAGGCCCGGGACCTCGTCGAGGGGGCTGGTCTTGAGCCGCTTGCCGCGCTTGTTGCGCTGGTACTGGATGGCGAAGCGGTGGGCTTCGTCACGTACCCGCTGGAGGAGGTACAGGCCCTCGCTGGTCCGGGGCAGCACCACCGGGTCGTCCTCGCCCGGCAGCCACACCTCCTCCAGGCGTTTGGCCAGGCCGCACACGGCGACGTCGTCCACGCCGAGCTCGGTCAGGGCCCGCTGGGCCGCGGCCACCTGCGGCTGCCCGCCGTCGACCACGACCAGCTGCGGGGGGTAGGCGAACCGCTTGGGGCGGCCGTCGTCCTCGGCGGGCCGGGCGTCCGGGCCGTCGGGGTCGTCCTCCTCTGCGGTCCACTCCCCCGTCTTCAGCTTCTCCTGGAGGTAGCGGCGGAAACGGCGGGAAACCACCTCGTGCATGGAGCGGACGTCGTCCTGCCCCTCGCCGTGCCAGACCTGCGTGTCGCCGACCCGGCCCTTGATCTGGAACCGCCGGTACTCGCCCTTGCGGGGCAGGCCGTCCTCGAAGACGACCATGGACGCGACCACGTCCTCGCCCTGGAGGTGCGAGATGTCGAAGCACTCGATGCGCAGCGGGGCGCTGTCCAGCCCCAGGGCCTCGGCGATCTCCTCCAGGGCCCGGGAGCGGGTGGTCAGGTCGCTGGCGCGCTTGGTTTTGTGCAGGGCCAGGGACTGCACCGCATTGCGCCGGACCGTCTCCATGAGGTCCTTCTTGTCGCCGCGCTGCGGGATCCGCAGGCTGACCTGGGAGCCGCGGCGCTCGGCGAGCCACTGGGAGACCGCGGGCGCGTCCTCCGGCAGGGCCGGGACCAGGACCTCCTTGGGGACCCCCTCGCCGCGCTCCTCGCCGTACAACTGCTGGAGGGCGTGCTCGACCAGGCCGGCGGTGTCCACGGCCTCGACCTTGTCGGTGACCCAGCCGCGCTGGCCGCGCACCCGGCCGCCGCGGACGTGGAAGATCTGCACGGCCGCCTCCAGCTCGTCCTCGGCGAGGGCGATCAGGTCGGCGTCGGTGGCGTCGGCCAGCACGACGGCGTTCTTCTCCATGGCGCGGCGCAGCGCCCCGATGTCGTCGCGCAGCCGGGCGGCGCGCTCGTACTCCATCTCCTCGGCGGCGGCGTGCATCTCGCGCTCCAGCCGGGAGAGGTAGGTGCCGGTCCGGCCGGCCATGAAGTCGCAGAAGTCCTCGGCCAGTTCGCGGTGGTCCTCGGGGCTGATCCGGCCGACGCAGGGGGCCGAGCACTTGCCGATGTACCCGAGCAGGCAGGGGCGGCCGATCTGCGCGGAGCGCTTGAACACCCCGGCGGAGCAGGTGCGGACGGGGAAGACCCGGAGCATCAGGTCGACGGTCTCGCGGATGGCCCAGGCGTGGCCGTACGGGCCGAAGTACCGCACGCCCTTCTTCTTGGGGCCGCGCATGACCTGGACGCGGGGGTAGTCCTCATTGAGGGTGACCGCGAGGGAGGGGTAGCTCTTGTCGTCCCGGTACTTGACGTTGAAGCGCGGGTCGAACTCCTTGATCCAGGAGTACTCCAGCTGCAGGGCCTCGACCTCGGTGGCCACCACGGTCCACTCGACGGAGGCCGCGGTGGTCACCATGGTGGCCGTCCGGGGGTGCAGTCCGGCCACGTCCTGGAAGTAGTTCGCCAGCCGCTGGCGCAGGCTCTTGGCCTTCCCGACGTAGATCACCCGGCGGTGCTCGTCGCGGAATTTGTAGACGCCCGGGGAGTCGGGGACCTGGCCCGGCTTCGGGCGGTAACTGGAGGGGTCGGCCATGCCCTCCACCCTACTTCCGCCCACCGACATCCCCGGCCCTGCCGGGGGCCCGACAAGGGCCCGGCCCCGCAGGGCCGGGCCCCCGGAGGATCAGGCCGCCGTCGCGCGGCGGCGGCGCAGGACGAAGGCCCCCGCCCCGGCCAGGGCGGCAGCCACCCCGGTGGCGGAGGCGGCCAGCGGGAGCGAGGAGGAGCCGGCGGGCTCGGGCGCGGCGTAGCCGCCCGCCTTGCCGGCCCGGGCGTACGCGGAGCCCGGGAGCTTGTCCCCGTAGGCCGTCCGCACCCGGGCCCCGTAGGCCGCGACGGAGACCCCGCGCGCGCCCACGGCCCGCACCGCGTCCGCGTCCAGCGGGACCACCCGCGTCCCCTTCGTCACGTACCAGGCGTCGATCTGCGGCTCCCGGAAGACCGTGCCGCCGGGCAGCGCCTTCGCGCCCTGTGCGGCGTAGCGGAACTCGTCGTCCCCGGTGGCGATGTTGACCACCTGCCAGCGCCCGGCCACCGGCGCGGTCCACAGGGAGGCGAGCTGCCCGTCCGCGGCGACCGCCTTGCTGGCCAGGAACTCGACCCGGGCCACCGGTGCCCCGGCCCGGCCGGCCACGAAGTCCGGCGAGAGGTAGTGCACGGCCAGCGCCGCACCCCGGACCTCGGGCCGGGCGCCGGCCACGGATATCCGGCCCTCCCGGGAGAAGAAGCGGGAGAGCGTGGCGAGGGTGCCGGGCGCGGCGGCCGCGTCGTGGGCGGCGGCCAGGTTCGCCGCGGTGGCGGCGGGCGGCTGGGGCGCCCCCGGCGCGGCGGAGGCCTGCGGGGCGAGCCCGAGGACGGCGGCGGCCAGCGCCCCGGCGAGCGCGGCGCAGCGGCGGGCGGTGCGTACGGTCATGGCGCTCACGCCCCGATCCGGTAGAGCGAGTGGGTCCAGGAGAAGGAGTTGTTGTTCACGTACCAGGCGTGCGAGGCCCAGTTGTAGCGGTCGCTCGAGGGCCACGGGTCGCCCCAGTAGACCCAGCTGTTGGCGGTGTCGTAGCCGTAGACCACGTGCATGTGGCCACCGCCGGAGGACCACTGGATCCGGGTCTCGACCGGCCGGTCGGCGTTGATCTCGGTCTGGACGGTGGTGTAGCGCAGCCAGCCGTCCACGTAGAGGCCGGAGTTGATGCCGGCCCAGTCCAGGGCGGTCTGGACGTTGCCGAGGGTGGCCTGGTTGTTGGGGCAGTCGTAGCCCTGCTGCCGGTTGAAGGCGGCGTTGCAGAACTGGTTCTGCGAATAGTTCCGGCCGAACCAGGTGGCGATGGTGTTGCCGCTCGCGGCCCAGCACCAGTTGGTCTTCTGCTGGGCCTGCATGGTGATGTTCAGCCGTCTGGCGGCCAGGGCCGCGGCGGGTGCGCCGGGGGTGGCGGGTGCGGTGTGGACGGGGGCGGCCGCCGCGTCCCGGACGCCGGCGGCCGCCGTGGCGGAGGCGGTGCCGGCGGGCAGGACGAGCAGCACTGCGGTGGTGAGGGCGGCCAGGAACAGCCGCCCGTGGGGATGGCGCATCGCGATCCTCCCGTGTGGGGCCTCCCGGTGGGGCCGGGAGGGGGTGGGGATTGGAGGAGCGCGTCCGGACGCTGTGGAGGAGCATCGGCCCCTCGTCGCGATCCGGTCAACACGCCGCACGGGCGGGTGACATCGTGGTGTGAACGGCGAGACTGCCCTGTGAACGCCCGGACAGCCGTCAACAGCAGCCCGGGCGGCCCCGGTGGGCTCCCCCGCCCCACCGCGCGTGAACGTTCACAGAGGAGTCGCCATGCCGCGGATCAGCCATCCCGGGCACGGCAGCGAAGCCGCCGCACCGGCCCGTCCGGCCGCAACCGTCCCCCCGCAGTCCCCGCCGGCCGCCCCGGGCGAGGGCGAACTCGCCCAGCTCCTGCGCGCCGGACCCTTCCACCTCGCGCTGCGCTCCGCCCTCGCGGCGCGCGGCCTGCCGCTCCAGCGGGTCCAGCACCGGCTGGCCGCCCGCGGCATCAAGGTCGGCGTCACCAGCCTCAGTTACTGGCAGCAGGGCGCCCGCCGGCCGCAGCGCACCGAATCCCTCAAGGCCGTGCAGGCCCTGGAGCAGATCCTGGAGCTGCCGGCCGGCGCGCTCACCCGGTTGCTGCTGCCGGCCGGCACCCGCACCGAGACCGCCCGGCCCACCGCCCGGCCCTACCGGTCGCTGGTGGCCGCTGGGGACGCGGTCGAGGCGCTGCTCGCCGAGCTGGAGTGCCCGGCGGACGGGGGCCTGCACACCGTCGGCCACCAGGAGCGGGTCCGGATCGGGGCGGCGCACGAGCTGCGCGGCCGGGACTCGCAGCACGTCGTCCGGGCGCACCGGGACGGGATCGACCGGTACCTGGCCATCCACCACGGCGACCCGGGCTGCGACCCCGCGCGGGTGGAGGTCCGGGCGCACGAGAACTGCCGTACCGGGCGGGTGCGCTGGCACCGGGAGACCGGGGTGGTGGTCGCGGAGCTGCTGTTCGACGCCCGGCTGCGGTCCGGGGACACGTACCTCTTCGGGTACGGCTTCGAGGACGGCACCGGCGGCCGCTCCAGCGAGTACCTGCGCGGCTTCGGCTACGCCGGCGGCCAGTACGTCCTCCAGGTCCGCTTCGACGAGGCGGCCCTGCCGGTGCGCTGCCGGCGCTTCAGCCAGGTCTCGCCGGGGGCCCCGCGCGGGGCCGTCGCGGACCTCACGCCCAGCGGCCGGCACCGGGCCGTGCACCTGGTGGAGACCTCGGTGCGGCGCGGGATCCTCGGGATCGGCTGGGACTGGGAGTAGCCCGGCGGCCGGCCCGGGGTCAGCCCGCGATCAGCTTGCCGTTCTCGACCTTCAGCGGGACCGAGGGCAGCGGGGAGGGCGCCGGGCCGTCGAGGACCTTGCCGGTGTTCACGTCGAAGCGGCTGCCGTGGCAGGGGCAGTTGCCCTGGCCGTCCTCGATCTTGTCGAGCACGCAGCCGCGGTGGGTGCAGGTGGCGCTGAAGGCCTTGTACTGGCCCTTGGCGGGGCAGCTGACCAGCAGCCGCTGCTCGCGGTAGAGCTTGGCCCCGCCCACCGGCACGTCGGCCGCGGCGCCGAGGTCCACCGGCTCCTCGAACTTGGTGTCGCCGTTGCCGGCCTCGGACTCCGTGGAGCAGGCGGTGGCCGTCAGGCCCGCGCCGGCGGCGCCGGCCACCGCGGCGGCGCCCTTCAGGACGGTACGGCGGGCGGCGGTCTGGCCGGACATGGCTTCTCCACGGGGTCGGCCGGGGCGTCTGCCGGTCTTCGCGGGACGGCCCGGGCTGGTGCGGTGCGACCCCGCCGACGATACCCGCGGCCGCTGTGCGGCCGCTGTGCGGGGGCGGACCGGTGGGATACGTTCGGCGGCATGATCGTCGTCGGCGGAGAAGCCCTGATCGACCTCGTGCCCGCCCCGGAGCCGCCCGGGGCGCTGCTGCCCCGCCCGGGCGGCGGGCCGTACAACACCGCCCTCGCCCTGGGCCGGCTCGGCGCCGCGGCGGCCTTCTGCTCGCGGATCTCCACCGACGCCTTCGGCGAGCGGCTGCTCGACGGACTGCGGGCGGCGGGGGTGGACTGCACGCTGGTGCAGCGGGGCCCCGAGCCGACCTCGCTGGCGGTGGCCTCGCTGGGACCGGACGGCTCCGCCTCCTACGGCTTCTACACCGAGGGCACCGCCGACCGGCTCTTCACCGCCCCCGAACTCCCGGCGGCGGCGCGGGCGCTGGCGCTCGGCACCTGCTCGCTGGTCCTGGAGCCCGGCGCGAGCGCGTACGAGGAGCTGCTGCGGACGGCCGCGGGCCGGGGGCTGTTCACGCTGCTGGACCCCAACATCCGCCCGGCGCTGATCCCCGATCCGGCCGCCCACCGGGCCCGGTTCCTGGGCTGGCTGCCGTACGTCTCGGTGCTCAAGCTCTCCGAGGAGGACGCCCGGTGGCTGGGCGGCGGACCGGCGGACTGGCTGGCCGCGGGGCCGGAGGCGGTGGTGCTGACCCGGGGCGGGGCGGGCCTGACGGTACGGACCCGGGCGGGCGCGGAGTACGACGTACCGGCCCGGCGGGTGGCGGTGGCGGACACCATCGGGGCGGGCGACACGGTCAACGCGGCCCTGCTGCACCGGCTTCCGGGGGTGGCGGAGCCCGACTGGCCGGCGGTGCTGGACTTCGCGGCCCGGGCGGCCGCGCTGACCTGCACCCGGCCCGGGGCCGAACCGCCGTATGCGTCCGAATTGTGACGGGCCGCCAAAAGCCGGACGGATTGCGGAGTTTACGAAACCGCCCTGGTCAGCGACGCTATGAGCGCGCAACGGCAGCCAGAGCGAAGAGGACCGCGACTGTGACGGAATACGTGGAGTACGACGGCGGGCGGATCGCCTACGACGACGACCGGGCCCAGGGGCCGCTCGTCGTGTGCGTCCCGGGCCTGGGCAACACCCGTGCCGCGTACCGGTTCCTGACCGAGGACCTGGCGGTCGCCGGGTTCCGGGTGGTCAGCTGCGATCTGCGGGGCACCGGCGAGGCGGACGCCGGGGAGCGGGACTACGCACCGGGCGCGCTGGCGGGCGACCTGCGCGCGCTGATACGCCACCTGGACGCGGGACCGGCCTTCGTGGTCGCGCACGCCAACGCGGCGGGGGCGGCGGCACTCGCGGCCGCGGCCGAGCCGGAGCTCTTCCACGGGCTGGTGCTGGTGGCGCCGTTCGTCCGGGCGGGCGCCGGGGCGGGGCTGCGCGCCGGGCGGTTCGCGCGGTCGTGGACCCGCCAGTGGGCCGCGCTGCTCGGGGACGGGAAGCCGGAGGACTTCTACGACGCGAAGAAGGAGCTGGCCGGCGCGCTGAAGCAGCCGGGGCACCTGGCGGCGCTGCGGGCAATGCTGGCGGCGGACCCGGGCGCGGCGGAGCCGGCCCTGGCGCGGCTGGCGGAGCTGGGAGTGCCGGTCCAGGTGGTGATGGGCGGCACGGACCCGAACTTCGCGCCGGACCCGCTGGACGCGGCGGAGTGGATCGGCGAGCGCTCCGGGGGCCAGGTCCTGCTGATCGACGACGCCGGGCACTACCCGATGCTGGACCGCCCCGCGGAGCTCGCGGCGGCGGCCATCCCCTTCATGGCCCGGATCGCCACCCGCCGCCCGGCCTGAGGCCGGGCGCGGTACGGACGAGGGCGGAGGGGGCCCGGCCGGCTCCCTCCGCCCTCACTGTGTCCGCTGCCGCCGGGCCGGTCCGCTCAGGCCTTCTTGGCCCGCGCGGAGGCGGCCTTCTTGGCGGGGGCCTTGGCGGCGGTCTTGGCCACCGCCGCGGTCTTCTTCGCCGCCGCGGTCTTCTTGACGGCCGCGGTCTTCTTCGTGGCGGTGGTGTCCGCCGCCGCCCGGGTGCCCGCCGCCGTCTTGCGGGCCGGGGCCTTCTTGGTCCCGCGGGCCGCCGGCACGCTCGCGTCGGAGACCCGGTCGGCGCCCAGGATGTCCCGCAGGAACTTGCCGGTGTGGCTGGCGCCCACCGAGGCCACCTGCTCGGGGGTGCCCTCGGCGACCACCAGGCCGCCGCCGTAACCGCCCTCGGGGCCCATGTCGATGACCCAGTCGGCGGTCTTGATGACGTCGAGGTTGTGCTCGATGACGATCACCGAGTTGCCCTTGTCGACCAGGCCGGAGAGGACCTTGATGAGCTTCGAGATGTCCTCGAAGTGCAGACCGGTGGTCGGCTCGTCGAGGACGTAGACCGTGCGCCCGGTGGAGCGCTTCTGGAGCTCGGAGGCGAGCTTCACGCGCTGCGCCTCGCCACCGGAGAGGGTGGGCGCCGACTGGCCGAGCCGGACGTACCCGAGGCCGACCTCGGTGAGGGTGCGCAGGTGGCGGGCGATGGTCGGGACCGCCTCGAAGAAGCCGAGGGCCTCCTCGATCGGCATGTCCAGCACCTCGGCGATGGACTTGCCCTTGTAGTGGACCTCCAGGGTCTCGCGGTTGTACCGCGCGCCGTGGCAGACCTCGCACGGGACGTACACGTCCGGGAGGAAGTTCATCTCGATCTTGATGGTGCCGTCACCGGAGCAGTTCTCGCACCGGCCGCCCTTGACGTTGAAGGAGAACCGGCCCGGCAGGTAGCCGCGGACCTTGGCCTCCATCGTCTCCGCGAAGAGCCGGCGGACGTGGTCGAAGACGCCCGTGTACGTGGCCGGGTTGGAGCGCGGGGTGCGGCCGATCGGCGACTGGTCGACGTGGACGACCTTGTCGACCAGGTCGTCGCCGGCGACGCGGGTGTGCCGGCCGGGGACCGTGCGCGCGCCGTTGAGCTCGCGGGCCAGGTGCGTGTACAGGATGTCGTTGACCAGGGTGGACTTGCCCGAGCCGGAGACGCCGGTGACGGCGGTGAGCACGCCCAGCGGGAAGGACACGTCGATGTCGCGGAGGTTGTTCTCCCGCGCGCCGTGGACCGTGAGCCGGCGGCCGGTGTCCACCGGGCGGCGGGCGTCGGGGACCGGGATGGACCTCTTGCCGGAGAGGTACTGGCCGGTCATCGACTCGGTGTTCTTCAGCAATTCCTTGAGGGAGCCGCTGTGCACGACCTTGCCGCCGTGCTCACCGGCGCCGGGGCCGATGTCGACCACCCAGTCGGCCACCTTGATGGTGTCCTCGTCGTGCTCGACGACGATGAGGGTGTTGCCCATGTCCCGCAGCCGGACCAGGGTCTCGATCAGGCGGTGGTTGTCGCGCTGGTGCAGGCCGATGGAGGGCTCGTCCAGGACGTAGAGCACGCCGACCAGGCCGGAGCCGATCTGGGTGGCGAGCCGGATGCGCTGGGCCTCGCCGCCGGAGAGCGTGCCGGCGGCGCGGCTGAGCGAGAGGTAGTCGAGGCCGACGTCCACCAGGAAGCGGAGGCGTTCGTTGACCTCCTTGAGGACCCGCTCGGCGATCTGCTTGTCGCGGGCGTCCAGCCGCAGCTCGCCGAGGAAGTCGGCGCACTCGCTGATCGACATCGCGGCGACCTCGGCGATGGACTTCTCCATGACCGTCACGGCGAGCACGATGGGCTTCAGGCGTGAGCCCTGGCAGGTGGGACAGGGCACCTCGCGCATGTAGCCCTCGAAGCGCTCGCGGCTGGCGTCGCTCTCGGACTCGGAGTGCCGGCGCTTGACGAAGGGGACGGCGCCCTCGAAGGCGGTGGTGTAGGCGCGCTCGCGGCCGTAGCGGTTGCGGTAGCGGACCTCGATCTGGGTCTTGTGGCCGTACAGCAGGGCCTTCTTGGCCCGCTGCGGCAGCCCGGCCCAGGGGATGTCGGTGCGGAAGCCCAGCTCCTCGGCGAGTGCGCCGACCAGGCGGGAGAAGTAGTCCTTGGTGGCGCCCAGCGACCAGGGCGAGACGGCGCCCTCGTCGAGGGACTTCTCCTCGTCCGGGATGATCAGCTCCGGGTCGACCTCCATGCGGGTGCCGATGCCGGTGCACTCCGGGCAGGCGCCGAAGGGCGAGTTGAAGGAGAAGGAGCGGGGCTCCAGCTCCTCGAAGGAGAGGTCGTCGTACGGGCAGTAGAGGTGCTCGGAGTACATCCGCTCACGCTCGGGGTCGTCCTCGGCGAGGTCGACGAAGTCCAGGATGACCATGCCGCCGGAGAGACCGAGGGCGGTCTCCACGGAGTCGGTGAGCCGGCGCTTGGCGCTCTCCTTGACGGTGAGGCGGTCGACGACCACCTCGATGGTGTGCTTCTCCTGCTTCTTCAGCACCGGCGGCTCGGCGAGCTGGACGGTCTGGCCGTCCACCCGGGCCCGGCTGTAGCCCTTGGTCTGGAGGTCGGCGAAGAGGTCGACGAACTCGCCCTTGCGCTCGCGCACCAGCGGCGAGAGGACCTGGAAGCGGCTGCCCTCGGGCAGCGCGAGGACCTTGTCGACGATGGCCTGCGGCGACTGGCGGGAGATCGGCCGGCGGCACTCGGGGCAGTGCGGCTTGCCGATGCGCGCGAAGAGCAGGCGGAGGTAGTCGTAGACCTCCGTGATCGTGCCGACCGTGGAGCGGGGGTTGCGGGAGGTGGACTTCTGGTCGATGGAGACCGCCGGGGACAGTCCTTCGATGAAGTCGACGTCGGGCTTGTCCATCTGCCCGAGGAACTGGCGGGCGTACGACGACAGGGACTCGACGTACCGGCGCTGGCCCTCCGCGAAGATCGTGTCGAAGGCGAGGGAGGACTTGCCCGACCCGGAGAGTCCGGTGAAGACGATGAGCGAGTCGCGGGGCAGGTCGAGCGAGACGTTCTTCAGGTTGTGCTCGCGAGCGCCACGAACGATGAGACGGTCGGTCACGCCGGTCCGCACCTTTCTTGAGAGAGCCGGGAGGGAACGGGCCCCCGTCCCAGGGTATGGGGGGCGCCGCGAAGCTGTATCGAGGTTCGACTTCCGAGCGTATAGCACGCGCATTCGATTTCCGGCGCCCGGACGGCCGCTTCACCCGATCGTGTGGCGGGGACTAGGGTCGGACCATGATTGATCATGTGCACGACCTGCGATCTGTACGTGAAGCCACGGACCGGCTGCTGACCGCGGTCGCGAAACTGGACAACGCCGCGCTGGCCGAGGAGTCACACCTCCCCGGCTGGACCCGCGGCCACATCCTGGCCCACCTGGCCCGGAACGCCGACGCCCTCGTCAACGTCTTCGAGGGCCGCCCGATGTACGCGAGCGGTGAGACCCGGGACGCGGACATCGAGCGCGACGCCGGCCGGACGTTGGAAGAACACCTGACGGACCTCCGTGATTCCGGGGCCCGCTTCCTGGCCACCACGGAGCCCGAGCAGGACTGGCAGCGGACCGTGGAGCTGCGCAACGGCGTCACCGACACCGCCTCCCGGGTCCCCTTCCGGCGCCTGGTCGAGGTCGAGCTGCACCACGTCGACCTGAACATCGGCTACGAGCTCGCCGACCTGCCCGACGAGTTCGCCGAGCGCGAGATCGCCTTCCTCGCCGACCGCTGGTCGGGCCACCCGGACGTCCCCCCGGTCACCGTCCGCTACTACGCCGGCGGCCCGTCCTGGACCACCGGCGGCACCGAGGGCACCCCCGTGGTCCTCAGCGGCGCCCAGGACGACGTGCTCGGCTGGCTGTCCGGCCGCGGGCTCAAGGGTGCCCACCTCGCCATCGAGGCCGGCGACGCCGTGCCCGAACTCCCCGCGCTCTAGGATTCCGACATGACGTACAGCGGAGCGGTCAAAGTCGGCGGTCCGGCCGACGTGCACGAACTCGCGGACCTGATGATCTCGAAGGTCGCGGTCGGCCCCATGAACAACAACGCCTACCTGCTGCGCTGCCGGGCCACCGGCGCGCAGCTGCTGGTCGACGCCGCCGCGGAGGCGGACACCCTGCTCGGCCTCATCGGTGACGACGGCATCGAGTCCGTGGTCACCACCCACCGGCACGGCGACCACTGGGGCGCGCTGGCGGAGGTCGTCGAGGCGACCGGGGCCCGCACCTACGCGGGCGCCTTCGACGCCGAGGGCATCCCGGTGGCCACCGACGTGCTCGTCCAGGACGGCGACACCATCACGGTCGGACGGGTCTCCCTGACCGCCCGCCACCTGGTCGGCCACACCCCGGGCTCGATCGCCCTCGTCTACGACGACCCGCACGGCCACCCGCACGTCTTCACGGGCGACTGCCTCTTCCCGGGCGGCGTGGGCAACACCCACGGCGACGCGGCGGCCTTCGCGACCCTGCTCGACGGCGTCGAGGAGAAGATCTTCAAGAAGCTGCCGGACGAGACCTGGGTCTACCCCGGCCACGGCAACGACACCACCCTGGGCGCCGAGCGCCCGCACCTGGCGGAGTGGCGCGAGCGCGGCTGGTAGGCCGCCCGCCCGGCCCGTACCCGGCTACGCCTTGACGCCCGCGCGGCGTCAAGGCGTACGCCCGGTGCACCCGTTCCGGTCAAGATCGCCGGAGCCCCCTACCCAGCCCGCCCGGACGCGCGGTAGGTGGAGCCCATGCGCACCGCACCCCCGTCCCCGCCGATGCTCCGGATCGCCCTGGCCTCGCTGGCCGGGACCGCCATCGAGTTCTACGACTTCTTCGCGTACGGCACCGCCGCGGCCCTCGTCCTGGGGCCGCTGTTCTTCCCCGCCTTCTCGCCGCTGGCCGGCACCCTGGCCGCCTTCGCCACCTTCGGCGTGGGCTTCGTGGCCCGGCCGCTCGGCTCGGCCGTCTTCGGCCACGTGGGCGACCGCTACGGCCGCCGGCCGGTGCTGGTCGGCTCGCTCCTGCTGACCGGCGCCGCCACCGTCTCCATCGGCTTCCTGCCCGGGTACGCCACCCTCGGGGCGGCCGCGCCGCTGCTGCTGGTGGCGCTGCGCTTCCTCCAGGGCTTCGGGGTGGGCGGCGAATGGGGCGGGGCCGTGCTGCTCACCGCCGAGCACGCCCCCGAGGGCCGGCGCGGACTGTGGTCCGGCTTCCCCCAGCTCGGCCCGCCGGTCGGTTTCCTGCTCGCCAACGGCGTGATGCTCGGCGTCTCGACGACGCTGAGCGAGGAGCAGTTCCGGTCCTGGGGCTGGCGGGTGCCGTTCTGGGCGGCGGGCCTGCTGGCGATCGCGGGCCTGCTGCTGCGGGCCGCGGTCGAGGAGACCCCGGCCTTCCGGGAGCTGGCCCGGTCGCAGGACCGCTCGGGCGCCCCGCTGACCGAGGTGTTCCGCTCGCACTGGCGGCTGGTCCTGCTGACCGGTGGCGCCCTCGCGACCGGCTACGCGGTCTTCTACGCGGTGACCACCTGGTCGCTGGCGTACGGGACCGAGCACCTGGGCGTGGACCGCACCACCATGCTGCTGTGCGTGATGACGGCGGTGGGCCTCAAGGGGCTCGCCACCCCCGTCTTCGCGGTCCTCGGCGACCGGTGGGGCCGCCGCACGATGTGCCTGGCCGGCTGCACGGCCTCGGCACTGTGGATGTTCCCGCTCTGCGCCCTGCTGAGCACCGGCCGGCCGGTCCTGATGACCCTGGGCTTCCTGGGCGCGCTGCTGGGCATGGTCACGATGTTCGCGGTGGTCTCGGCGTACCTGCCGGAGCTGTACGAGCCGCGGGTGCGCTGCACCGGCGCGGCGGTGGGCTACAACCTGGGCGGGGTGCTGGGCGGTGCGCTGACCCCCGTGGTGGCGACCGCCCTGGCGGGCGACGGCGGGCCGCCCTGGGGCGTGGCGGCGTACCTGACGGGGGTGGCGCTGGTCAGCCTGGGCTGTGTGGCGCTGCTGCCGGACACCCGGCCCGGGAAGGTGGCCACGAGGACGGGGGCGGCCGAAGCGGCCGCCCCCGCATAGCCCGGGTCCCGGTACTGAGGCCTCCACCGCGGCCCGGGTCCCCCGGGGGTCAGGCCTCGACGCTCTCCTTGCTGTCCTCGCCGGCGGCGGCCTCGGCCGCCGCCTGCTTCTTGGAGGCGATCAGGCTGGTGATCGTGGTGATCACCAGGACGCCGCAGATGACGGCGAGGGAGAACGGGATCGAGATCTCCGGGACGTGCACGCCCGACTCGTGCAGGGCGTGCAGCACCAGCTTGACGCCGATGAAGCCGAGGATGACCGAGAGCCCGTAGCTGAGGTGCACCAGCTTCTTCAGCAGGCCGCCGATGAGGAAGTACAGCTGCCGCAGGCCCATCAGGGCGAAGGCGTTGGCGGTGAAGACGATGTACGGGTCCTGGGTGAGGCCGAAGATCGCCGGGATGGAGTCCAGGGCGAAGAGCACGTCGGTGGTGCCGATCGCGAGCATGACCACCATCAGCGGGGTCAGCACGCGCTTGCCGTTGTTCTGGATGAAGAGCTTGGTGCCGTGGTAGCGGTCGGCGACGCCGAACCTCTTCTCGACGGACTTGAGGAGGCGGTTCTCCTCGAACTCCTCGTCCTCCTCGTCGGCCCGGGCCTCCTGGATGAGCTTCCAGGCGGTGTAGATCAGGAACGCGCCGAAGATGTAGAAGACCCAGGAGAAGGTGGTGATGATCGCGGCGCCCGCGGCGATGAAGATCGCCCGGAGCACCAGGGCGATCAGCACGCCGACCAGCAGCACCCGCTGCTGGAGGTGGGAGGGCACCGAGAACTTCGCCATGATCAGGACGAAGACGAAGAGGTTGTCGACGCTGAGCGACTTCTCGGTGATGAAGCCGGCGAAGAACTCCCCGGACGCCTGGCTGTTCCCGAAGAACAGCAGGCCCAGGCCGAACAGGACGGCCAGGACGATCCAGACGACCGTCCAGATGCCCGCTTCCTTGATCGACACGTCGTGCGGTTTGCGGCCGATGAAGAAATCGGCGCCGATGAGGATGCCCAGACCGAGAATGGTCAGCACCCAGAGGGTCAACGAAACGTCCACTACTCACGCCTCCGGCAGATGGCTCAACAAGGTCAGCGTCATCGCTGCCGGAGGTCTCTTCCACCTGGGAGCGCCGTTCGCGCCCGGGCCGGCGCCCCGGGACCGGAAGGTCCGTATTGACGGGAACGCCGCAGTAGGAATACTCCCCTCCGCTGCCCCAAGGGTACCCGTCGGAGGCGCCGAAGGTAAAGGGATTGCCAAAGACGGGTCAGCGGAAGGTCATGCGGGACCGGTACGCGCGGCTACCCCGGCGGGACCGTGCCCAGCCGGGCGAGCACCTGCCGGACCTCACCGGGGGTCGGCCGCAGCGGCTCGTACGTCCACGCGTGCCCCACCCACGGGTCGGCGAGGTGGTCGTCGGGTACCGGGCTCAGCCGCAGCAGCGAGCGCCACAGCGGGTCGAGCAGCGGGCCGTGGGCCGAGGCCTCGTCCCGGTCGGCCACCATCAGCAGGTGCAGCCCGACCCCGGGGCCCTCGTCGGCGAGGTAGCGCAGCCGGGCCACGGACCGGTCGTCGAAGCCGTGCGGGAAGTCGTGCACGATCAGCAGCCGGGCGGCCGGGTCCAGGCCGGGCGGCAGCGCCTCGCGGGCGCCGCCCCGGGCCGCCATCTGCAACAGGTCGACCTGGCCGGTCAGCCGCTCCAGCAGGGCGGCGGTACCGGCGGCGCCGGCGGCGGGCGGCTCGGCCAGCAGCCCGGCCAGCGGGGCGAGCGCGGCGGCCGCGGCGCCCGCCGGGTCGATGGCGTGCACGGCGAGGGCGCCGGCCGGATGCGCGGCCAGCAGGCGCAGGGTGAGGGCCACGGCCGTGTCCAGGGCGGCGGCGCGCAGCTCGGGGGTGTCCATGGCCATGGCGGCCTCGGAGCCGGTGCGGCCGTGGTCGATCCACAGCCCGCGCTCCAGGGGCAGCCGGACCAGCATCGGCACCCGCAGCTCCGGGGCCTCGGGCAGGCTGAGGTCGCCCAGCCGCACGGCCATGGCCGGCTGGTCGGGATGGGCCCGGTCGCGCCAGCGGGCGCTGTCCCAGCGGGCGAAGGCCGCGGGCAGCGCGGGCTCGACCACCTCGGCCTCGGCGGCCAGCTGGGCGAGCCCGGCGTCGAGCACGGCCCTGGCCTGGTCCACCAGCTCGGCCCGGCGGGCCTCGGCGGTGTCCCGGGCCGCGTCCACGGCCCCGCCGAGGCGGGCCCGCGGGTCGGTCAGCGAGCGGTCCAGCTCTCGCTCGAAGCGGGCGTCGGCGAACTCCACCGCGCTGCGGTAGGCGGCCATCGCCCGGGCCAGGTCCTCGAACATGCCCCAGACCTGGTTGTACAGCCGCTCCTCCAGGCTCCACCCGGGCGCGTCACCGGCCACCGGCGCCGGGGCGCCGCCGGCGTCCTGGGCCGCCGGCGCGGCCGGCGCGGCAGCGCTCCGGCGGGGGTGGGCGTAGTCGATCCCCGAACCGGCCGGGCCGGGGCCGGGCACGGGAGCGGCGACGGTGGGCGGACCGGCATCCGGCAGGGGAGCGGCCACGGCCGGCGGACCCGCCTCCGGCACGGGACCGGCCGCGGTCGGCGGACCGGCCTCCGGCACGGCGGTGGGCGGGCCGGAGGCCGCCAGGGCCGCGGCGGCCGCGGCGGCGGTGCCGCAGACCCGGCCCGGCAGCCCGGTGCCGGCGGCCGGGGTCGTACCGGCCTCGGCGCAGGCGCTGCGGGCCAGCAGCTCGGCCTCGGCGGCCGCCATGCCGTGGTCGGCCAGCAGGTCCGGCAGGCCGCCCGCGTAGCCCTGGCCGACGGCCCGCACCTTCCAGGCGTCCTGGCGGCGGTAGAGTTCGAGGACCACCAGCGCGGTCTCGGCGTCGAGCCCGGACACCTCGTAGCGGACCACCGCGGCGCCGTCGGGTCCGGTGACGGTGGCCCAGGGCGCGGGCAGCGCGCCGAAGCGGGCCGGCCCGCCCGCCCCGGGCGGCAGCGCCAGCACCAGGCCGACCCGGTGCACGTCCGCGGGCAGCAGGGCGAGCTCCACCGCGGCGCCGCCGGTGCCGTCGGCCCCCGGCTCCCACAGCGAGACGCCGGGCGGCACCGGCAGGCCCGGCCGCACCAGCGCCCAGGAACCCGGCAGCCGGCCCGCCGCGTCCGCGAGGGCGAGGCAGACGAGCGCCCCGGCGCCCGCCGCGACCCGCACCTCCACCGGGCTCCCGGGCAGCGGGTGGTTCTGACCCCGCACCAACTCGGCCGCCGTCATGGCCGTCCCCCCTCGCTCCGTGCCCGTGCCCGTGCCGTGTGCCTACCGCTCCGTCAGAGGTGCCGGACGATCGACGGCATCAGGTCCTGGAACGTCCGGCCGTTGGCCGGGTCGCCGAGGGCCGTCATCGTCCAGCCGCCGCCGGCCGCGCGGTGCACCTTCGCCATGATCTGGGCGGTGTACTGGCCGCCGCCGGTCAGCGTGTAGCGGGCCAGCTCCTGGCCGTTGGTCTCGTCGACCAGGCGGCAGAAGGCGTTCTCCACCTCCAGGAAGGTCTGGCCGGTGAAGGAGTTGACGGTGAAGACGATCTGGTCGACGTGGACCGGGACCCGCTGGAGGTCCACCAGGATCGACTCGTCGTCCCCGCCCTGGCCCACGCCGCCGACGAGGTTGTCGCCGGTGTGCCGGACGGAGCCGTCGTCGCTCACCAGGTGGCGGAAGAACACCACGTCCACCGGCTGCTGCTCGGCGAAGAGCACGGCCGAGGCGTCCAGGTCGATCTCACGGGTGCGCGACCCGAACAGTCCGCGGCGCTTGGCGGCCTGCCAGCCGAGGCCCATGCGCACCGCGGTCAGCGTGCCTCCGTCGGCCTTCGTCAGGCTGATGGCCTGGCCCTTGGTCATGTTGACCGTCACGCGAGGTCCCCTCTCGATGCGTCGCTTCGCCGCACTCACCCGCGGCTGCCCCAACCCTACGCAGCACCGGCCGGAACCCGCCCCGGACCGGCCGGATCCGTATCAGTCCTGAGACACACGCGGGCGGGGCGGGGGATGTGCGGGTCCCCGCACATCCCCGGGCCCCGCTCAGGCCATGCCGGCTTCCTTCATCTGGCGCAGCTCCTTCTTGAGTTCGCCGACCTCGTCCCGCAGCCGGGCCGCGACCTCGAACTGCAGCTCGGCCGCAGCGGCCCGCATCCGCAGGGTCATCTCCTCGATCTGCTCGGCCAGCTGGGCCGCCGGCCGGTCGGTGGCCTCGACGGGGCCCTTCTTCGCGGCCTTGGCGGCCTTGCCGCCGAGCGCGGGCACCGGCGCCTTGGCGGCCTTGCCCTCCTTGGCCTGCCGGTAGCCGGAGCCGAGCAGTTCCTCGGTGTCGACCTCCTCGCGGGCGATGGTCGCGACGATGTCGTTGATCTTCTTGCGGAGCGGCTGGGGGTCGATGCCGTTGGCGGTGTTGTAGGCGATCTGCTTCTCCCGGCGGCGGTTGGTCTCCTCGATGGCCTTCTCCATCGCCGGGGTCATCTTGTCGGCGTACATGTGGACCTGGCCGGAGACGTTGCGCGCCGCGCGCCCGATGGTCTGGATCAGGGAGGTCCCCGAGCGCAGGAAGCCCTCCTTGTCGGCGTCGAGGATGGCCACCAGGGAGACCTCGGGGAGGTCCAGGCCCTCGCGGAGCAGGTTGATGCCGACCAGGACGTCGTACTCGCCCGCGCGCAGCTCGCGCAGCAGCTCGATGCGGCGCAGCGTGTCCACGTCGCTGTGCAGGTAGCGGACCTGGATGCCCAGCTCCAGGAAGTAGTCGGTCAGGTCCTCCGCCATCTTCTTGGTGAGGGTGGTGACCAGGACCCGCTCGTCCTTCTCGGTGCGCTTGCGGATCTCGTGGACCAGGTCGTCGATCTGGCCCTCGGTGGGCTTGACCACGACCTCCGGGTCGACCAGTCCGGTCGGGCGGATGATCTGCTCGACGAAGCCGTCGCCGCGGGAGAGTTCGTACTTGCCGGGGGTGGCGGAGAGGTACACCGTCTGGCCGATCCGCTCCAGGAACTCCTCCCACTTCAGCGGGCGGTTGTCCAGCGCGGAGGGCAGCCGGAAGCCGTGGTCGACCAGGGTCCGCTTGCGCGAGGCGTCGCCCTCGTACATCGCGCCGATCTGCGGGACCGTCACGTGGGACTCGTCGATGACGAGGAGGAAGTCCTCGGGGAAGTAGTCGATCAGCGTGTTCGGTGCCGAGCCGCGCTCGCGGCCGTCCATGTGGAGCGAGTAGTTCTCGATGCCGGAGCAGGACCCGATCTGCTGCATCATCTCGAGGTCGTAGGTGGTGCGCATGCGCAGCCGCTGGGCCTCCAGCAGCTTGCCCTGCTTCTCCAGCTCCGAGAGCCGCCCGGCCAGCTCGGTCTCGATGCCCGCGATGGCCTTCTGCATCCGCTCGGGACCGGCGATGTAGTGGCTGGCGGGGAAGACGTACAGCGTGTCGTCGGCGCTGATCACCTCGCCGGTCAGCGGGTGCAGCGTGGACAGCGCCTCGATCTCGTCGCCGAACATCTCGATCCGGACGGCCAGTTCCTCGTAGACCGGGAAGATCTCGATGGTGTCGCCGCGGACCCGGAAGGTGCCGCGGGTGAAGGCGAGGTCGTTGCGCGTGTACTGGATGTCGACGAAGCGGCGCAGCAGCTGGTCCCGGTCGATCTCCTCGCCGACCTTGAGCGGCACCATGCGGTCCACGTACTCCTGCGGCGTGCCCAGGCCGTAGATGCAGGAGACCGAGGCGACCACGATCACGTCCCGGCGGGTCAGCAGGGAGTTGGTGGCGGAGTGCCGCAGCCGCTCCACCTCCTCGTTGATCGAGGAGTCCTTCTCGATGTAGGTGTCCGACTGGGGGACGTACGCCTCGGGCTGGTAGTAGTCGTAGTACGAGACGAAGTACTCGACGGCGTTGTTCGGCAGCAGCTCGCGGAACTCGTTCGCCAGCTGGGCCGCGAGGGTCTTGTTCGGTGCCATGACCAGCGTCGGGCGCTGGAGGCGCTCGATCATCCAGGCGGTGGTCGCCGACTTGCCGGTGCCGGTGGCGCCGAGCAGGACGACGTCCTTCTCGCCGGCGCGGATGCGCCGCTCCAGCTCCTCGATGGCCGCGGGCTGGTCACCGCTGGGCTGGTAGGGACTGACGACCTCGAAAGGCGCCACCGTGCGTTCGATCTTCGATACGGGCCGCATGGATCCACCGTACGACCCGGCGCTGACACTCACGTGCCGCCGGCCCGCCGCTCAGGCGTCGTACGGCGGGTAGACGGGCCGCCGGGGCACCGGCACCGGCTCGGGGGCCTCGCCCGGCTTCTGCCAGTCGGGCGTGCCCATGACCAGCAGCGGGTCGAACATCACCACCACCCCGGCCAGCACCAGGAAGACCACCGGGCCGACCAGCATCGGGGCCAGCAGCCCGGCCGGAGCCTCGCCGCCCAGGGCGCCGAGCCCGCCGTGCAGCCGGACCCGGACCGCGGCCATGGCGGTGTAGTGCATGCCGCTGACGGCCAGGCCCATGACGAGGCTGGCCCCGATCGCGGCCCACAGGCCGCGGACGGTCACCGCCGCCCACAGGGCCGCGGTGGCCGCGACCACCGCGACGACCACGGAGAGGGTGACGATCGTGGTGCTGTACTCGAGGTGGCCGCGCAGCCGCATGCCCGCCATGCCCAGGTAGTGCATGGAGGCCACGCCGAGACCGGTGATGGTGCCCCCGGTGACCAGGGACATGGGCGTGCTCCCCCGGTACCCCACGATGAAGATCCCGATGCCCACCATGACGATCGCGACGGCGAGGCTCGCGAACGTGGTCCGTTTGTCGTAGTTCAGTGGCGATTCGGCCACGGTGAACCCCATCATCGCGATGAAATGCATCGACCAGATCCCGGAACCGATGGCGGTCGCCCCCAGCGCCAGCCAGCCGGGCCGCCACGATCGCTCGACGAGGAGGGACCGGGTCGTGCACCGCAGCCCCAGCGCGCCGCCGAGACATGCCATCAGATACGCCGCCAGGGGCGTCATCACGCCATAGCTGAACCCATCGACCGTGCCGACCGTGCCGGTCACGACGCCCGCCCCGTCCATACCCGTCCGTCCTTCCGCCCACCCCCGCCGCCACCGGGCCCAACCCGTCAGTACCGGGACCCGATTGAGGGCGAGAGTAGGGCCGCGGACCGGCCTCGCGCACCGCATCCCGCGAACATTCCCACAGCAGATTCCCGCCACCGAGGCGATCCGGACGGATTCGTTCTCCTCGCGGACACCCGACGTCCCCCCTGTGTTACTGACGCACTGTCACACTTCTTCACTCAGGGTTACCGACCCGCTCGATGTGGTCATCACTCCGTCGCAGGCCGCCCGGCGGCCCTCGGCACGAGGAGCAGCACATGCACGTACGCCCCTTCACCACGGCGGCAGCCGCCGCCCTGCTCGGCCTCACCCTCGCCCTGACGGGCGGCTCCGTATCGGCCGCGCGGACCCCCGCGCCCGGCCCCTACCGGCTCGACGCCCCCGAGGTGTTCGCCCACCGGGGGGCTTCGGCGTACGCGCCGGAGAACACCCTCGCCGCCATCGACCACGCCGAGGCGCTGGGCGTCGAGTGGATGGAGAACGACGTCCAGCGCACCAAGGACGGGGTGCTGGTCGTCATCCACGACGAGACCCTGACCCGCACCACGGACGTGAAGCGGGTCTTCCCCGGCCGCTCCCCCTGGCGGGTGGCGGACTTCACCGCCGAGGAGATCTCCCGCCTCGACGCGGGCAGCTGGTTCGCCCCCGCCTTCGCCGGCACCCGCATCCCCACGCTGCGCGAGTACCTGGCCCGGCTGGACTCCAACCAGGAGCGGCTGCTCCTGGAGATCAAGCTGCCGGAGCGGTACCCCGGGATCGAGCGGGAGACCGTCCAGCTCCTGGACGAGGCGGGCTGGCTGGACGAGCGCCACGTCGGCCGCCGCCTGGTGGTGCAGAGCTTCAGCGCGGCCTCCATCCGGGCCGTGCACGCCCTGCGCCCCGACCTGACCACCGCCTTCCTGGGCACCCCGACCACCGCCGAGCTGGCGTCGTACGCCGCCTTCACCGACCGGATCAACCCCTGGTACGGCGGGATCGACGCCGACTGGGTGGCGGCCGTGCACGGCCTGCGCGGGCCGCACGGCCGGCGGATGCAGGTGGACGCCTGGACGGTGGACAGCGCCGCGGCCGCCCAGCGGGTCCGCGACCTGGGCGTCGACGGGATCATCAGCAACAAGCCGGACGTGGTCCGGGACGCGGTGGGCGGCTTCTGAGCCCCGGCGCCGACAGCCCCGGCCCCGCCCGCGGGGCCGGGGCTGTCGGCGGGCCGCCGTACCGTGGTCCCGTGAACCCCGTAGAGCCTCAGAACACGGACGGCCCCGTCGCGCTGCGCGAGGACGAGGACCGGCGGCTGGAGTGGACCGTCGTCGACAGCGGCGTCGGCCCGCTCTTCCTCGCCGCGACCGGCACCGGCCTGGTCCGGGTCGAGTTCCACGGCTCGGAGCGCCGGATCGCCCCGCTCGCCGCCCGGCTGGGCGCCGAGCCGGTGCGGCCGGCGGCCGGCCGTGAGGTGCTGCTCGCCGAGCCGGTGCGGCAGCTGGCCGCGTACTTCGCCGGCCGGCTGCGCCGCTTCGAGCTGCCGCTCGACTGGCGGCTGATCGCCGGCTTCAACCGGCTCGTACTGCGCGAGCTGGACCGCTCGGTGCCCTACGGCTCGGTCGTCGGGTACGGCACCCTGGCCGCGCGCGTCGGCCAGCCCGGGGCCGCCCAGGCGGTGGGCGCGGCCATGGGCGCCAACCCGCTGCCGGTCGTGGTGCCCTGCCACCGCGTCGTGGAGCGCGACGGCGGCATCGGCGGCTTCGGCGGCGGCCTGGAGGCCAAGCGCATCCTGCTGGCGCTGGAGGGCGTCCTGCCCGAGCCCCTCTTCTGACCTGCGGGTCCGGGCCGGTCCCGGACGGATGTGCGGTTCCCGGTGGCGGCGAGGGCTGGGAGACTGCGGGGGTGACCACCGACCCCGCCCCTCCGGCGCCCTGCGCCGACGCCCCGCCGGTCGCCGCGGACCAGCTCCCCGCCCTGCGCCGGCGCACCAACGCCGTGCTCATGGCCAGCCAGGTCCTCGGCGGCCTCGGCGTCCCCATCGGCATCGCGCTCGCCCCGGTGCTGGCCACCGAGGTCAGCGGCAACGAAGCCCTCTCGGGGCTGGCCCCCACGGCCTCGGTGACCGGCACCGCGCTGCTGTCGCTGCCGCTGGCCGCGCTGATGACCTCCCGCGGCCGGCGCCCCGGCCTGGTCCTCGCGTACCTGATCGGGGCCGTGGGCGGCGGCCTGGTGGTGCTCGGCGCCGTCCTCGGCAGCTTCCCGCTGCTGCTCCTGGGCATGGCGGCCTTCGGCGCCGGCTCCTCGGCCAACCTCCAGGCCCGGTTCGCGGCGGCCGACCTGGCCGCCCCCGACCACCGCGCCCGGGCCATCTCCACGGTCGTGTGGGCCACCACCCTCGGCGCCGTCCTCGGCCCCAACCTGTCCGCGCCGGCGAGCCGCAGCTTCGCGGACACCGCGATACCCGAGCGGGCCGGCCCGTTCCTGTGGGCCGCCGGGATCTTCCTGCTGGCCGCGATCGTGGTCGGGGTACTCCTGCGGCCCGATCCGCTGCTCACCGCGCGGGCGCTGGCCGGTCCGGCGGCCCAGCGCGCGGAGGGCCGCTCGCTGCGGGCCGGTCTGGCGGCCGTGGCCGCCTCGCCCCGGGCCCGGCTCGCGCTGGTCACGGTCGCCGTCTCGCACACCGCCATGGTCTCGATCATGGTCATGACCCCGGTGGACCTCGGCCACCACGGCGCCGACCTGGAGCTGGTCGGCCTGGTCATCAGCGGCCACATCGCCGGCATGTACGCCTTCTCGCCCGTGTGGGGCTGGCTGGCGGACCGGATCGGGCGGTTCTCGGTGATCGGCCTGGCGGCCGGGCTGATCGCGGTCGCCGCGGCCCTCGCCGGCACCGCGGGCGACCGGCACGCCCAGACCGCCGCCGGACTCTTCCTGCTGGGCCTGGGCTGGTCGGCCGGCATGGTCTCCGGTTCGGCGCTGCTGACCGACTCGGTGCCCACCCCGGCCCGGGCCGCCGTACAGGGCCTGTCGGACCTCACCATGAACGCCTGCGCGGGCCTGGGCGGCGCCGCGGCGGGCCTGGTCGTCTCCACGGCCGGCTACGGCTGGCTGAACCTCATCGGCGCCTGCCTGCTGCTGCCGGTGGCGGCGCTGGCGCTGGTCACCTCGCGCCGCCACCCCGTGGTGCCCGCCAAGGCCCCGTAGGGACGCGCGGGCCCGGGCCGTCAGAGGTTGATGTGGTACGCCTTGCGCAGGGTCTCGTGGACCGTCCACGTGGTGCGGTCGCCCTCGCGCAGGACGGCCGCCGAGCCGGGGCCGACCTCCAGCGTCTCGCCGCCGGCCACCTCGATGGTGGCCCGGCCGCTGAGCACCACGAACAGCTCGTCGGCCTCGGTGTCGGTGACCACGCCCGGGGTGATCTGCCAGATCCCGCGCAGCTGCCGGCCGTCCGGGGACTCCCAGAACACCTTCCCGGTGACGACCGGCGTGCCGGCGACGATCTGCGCGGGGTCCAGCGGCTCCGGCTCGAGCTCGGCGTCGGGGACCGAGACGGCGAAGGAGGCGGGGAGGGGGGCTGCGGAGGCGTGGTCGTTCGTGCTCATGCCCGCACCCTAGTGCGCACCCCGCGCCCCGGTCGGTGACCAGGACGTCCAGCGTCGGCGCCGTTCGCCCGGCACTGTGTCCGGCCGTGGGGCCCTTCCGGGCCTGCTGGGGGGCGTGATCACGCCGTACCGGCGGCGGCGCGTTTGCGGCGGCGGACGGCGTGCCATGGATGGGGACATGCCACAGCACTCAGCGATCCCGGTCCTGTCGGAGGAAGTCCGCGAGGCCCTCGCCGCGCGGCGCCCCGTCGTCGCCCTCGAGTCCACGATCCTCGCGCACGGCCTGCCACGCCCCCGCAACCTCCAGGTGGGCGAGGAGCTGGAGGCGCTGGTACGGGCCCGGGGCGCGGTGCCGGCGACCGTCGCGGTGCTCGACGGGGTGCCGTACGCGGGCCTGGACAAGGCCCAGTTGGAGCGGGTCGCGGGGGACGACGCGGTGCGCAAGCTGGGCCACCGGGACCTGCCGGCGGCGCTGGCGACCGGGGCGAGCGGCGCGACCACGGTCTCGGCCACCGCCTTCCTGGCCGCCCGCGCGGGGCTGCGCGTCTTCGCCACCGGCGGGCTGGGCGGCGTCCACCGCGAGTGGACCGCGACCCAGGACGAGTCGGCCGACCTGGCGCTGCTGGCCCGGACCCGGATCACGGTGGTCTGCGCCGGGGTGAAGTCGATCCTCGACGTACCGGCCACGCTGCAGCGGCTGGAGACGCTGGGGGTGACCGTCCTGGGCTACGGGACGGATCGTTTCCCCGGCTTCTACCTGCGCAGTTCGGGCGAGCCGGTGGACTGGACGGTGGACAGCCCGCGGCAGGTTGCGGCCGTGATGGCCGCCCAGGACTCCCTCGGCGGGCCGGACTCGGCGATCCTGGTGGCCAACCCGGTCGCGGCGGAGGAGCAGTTGGACCCGGAGCTGCACGACCGGGTGCTGGCCGAGGCGCTGGCCGCGGCCGGTTCGGCCGGGATCACCGGCCAGGCGGTGACGCCGTTCCTGCTGTCGTACCTGGTACGGGCGACCGGCGGGGCATCGCTGGAGGCCAACCTGGCGGCGGTCCGCGGCAACGTCCGGCTGGCGGCCGGGATCGCGGCGGCCTGGGCCCAGCCCCGGTGAGCGGTGCCCTGCTGGTCGTCGGCGACGTGGTCACGGACGTGGTGGCGGTCCATCCGGAGCCGCTGGCCCCGGCGACGGACACCGCGGCCCGGATCCGCACCCTGCCGGGCGGCGCGGGGGCCAACGCGGCCTGCTGGGCGGCCCATGAAGGCCTGGCGGAGGTCGGGCTGCTGGCCAGGGTGGGCACCGAGTCGGCCGACTGGCACGAGCGGGCGCTGGCGGCCGCGGGGGTGCGGGCCCGCCTGGTGGTGGATCCGGCGGAGCCGACCGCCACGGTCGTCTCGCTGGTGGACGGCGAGGCCGAGCGGACCTTCCTGACCGACAGCGGCGCCGCACTGCGGCTCTCCCCCGCCGACTGGGCGCCCGAGCTGCTGGACGGGGTCGCCCATCTGCACCTGTCCGGCTACCTGTTCTTCGGCGAGACCAGCCGGGAGCTGGCCCGGCTCGCGCTGCGCACGGCGCGGGACCGCGGGGTGCCGGTGAGCGTGGACCCGGCCTCGGCGGGGTTCCTGGCCGCCTGGGGGGTGGAACGTTTCCTCAGTGCGATCGGCGGGGCCGAGGTGCTGCTGCCCAACGAGGACGAGGCACGGCTGCTGGCCGGGGTGGAGCCCGGGGAGGACGTGGCGCGGGCCGCGGCCGGGCTGAGCCGGCGGGTGCCGCTGGTGGTGGTGACCCGCGGGGCGGCGGGCGCCCTGGTCGCCGAACGCGGCGCGGTGACCGCGCGGGTGCCGGGCCGGCCGGCCCGGGCGGTGGACTCGACGGGCGCCGGGGACGCCTTCACGGGCGGGTTCCTGGCCGCCCGGCTCGGCGGCGCGGACCCCGCAGCGGCGGCCCGGGCCGGCTGCGCGGCCGGCGCGGCGGCGGTGGGACGGCTGGGCGGCCGCCCGCCGGGCTGAGCCCCGGCCCGGCGTCAGCCCGCCCGGATGCCGCTCCAGGCGGGGTGGCGCGGGTCGTCGGCGCGGACCACCGCGTCCGCGGCGGCCGCGGGATCGGTCTCGGCCTCGTACCGGGCGAACGCGGGCAGCGTCCAGCGCTCGGCCGCCGGGGTGCGGCGGGCCAGCGCGCCCGGGGAGAGCCGGACGTGCAGGCTCAGGTCGAAGGGGAACCAGTGCCCGAGCAGCAGCGGGCCGTGCACGATCACCACCCCGCCCGGGGGCAGTTCGACGTACGGGCTGCGGGTCGCCCGGTCGGTGGCCGGGTCCCACAGGTCCGGCAGCACCCGGCCGGTGCCGCCCGGCTCCAGCGGGCCGAACACCTCCCGCCACAGCGCGGCGGTGTCGTACCAGCCGCCCAGGTAGGAGTCGACGTCCTCGCGCCCGAACTCGAAGCGCAGGGAGGCCGGCCGCAGGAACCCGTCGGCCGGGACCACCAGCACCGGACGGCCCCGCCGGCGCAGCGCCTCGGCGGTGGCCGCCGCCAGTTCGCCCGTACCGGCCGCGGGCGCGCCGTCCAGCGCCAGCCGGGGCCAGGGGCTCCCGTCCCGGGTGCCGGGGTGGTCCTCGAGGTGCCCGGCGAGGGCTTCGGCCAGCCGCTCCCAGGTGATCGCTTCCATCCGCACGCCCCCATTGTCGGCCCCGCCCCGGGCGGCCGGCGGCCCGGGCCCCCGGCGGGTCCGGGGGCGTTGTCAGTGGCCGGGCCTAGCGTTCTTCCCGTGGGACCGAGGCGGCGCGAAGGACCGCCGGTTCCTGCCTGGGAGGGGTCTGTCATGTCCGGAGTCGCGTTGGCCGGGGACGTCACGTATCTGGAGCTGTCGCAGGACGGCGGCGGAGCGCACAAGTTCTACGAAGTCGCCGTCGCCGGCACGGTCGTGACGGTGCGCTACGGCCGGATCGGGGCCGAGGGCCAGGTGCAGACCTCGTCCTTCGCCACGACCGACAAGGCCCGCGCGGCCGCGGCCAAGAAGGTCGGCGAGAAGGTCCGCAAGGGCTACGCCCCGGCGGTGCGCGGGCAGCGCGCGGCCCGCCCGGTGACCCGCCGTCAGGTGACCTCCGCGCCCTCGACGGCGCGGGCGGTGGCGCCCGTGCTGTGGCGCTTCCGCACCGGCGCCGCGGCCTTCGGCATCCATGTGGACGAGGACCGCTGCTGGGTGGGCAACCAGTCCGGCGACGTGTACACCCTCAGCCACGGCGGCGAGGTGCTGGCCCGCTACTCCCTGCCGGACGGGGTCAAGTGCCTGGTGGCGGACGAGTTCTGGATCTACGCGGGCTGCGACGACGGCACGGTCTACGACCTGTCCTCCAAGGTGCCCTTCGGCGCCTACACCATCGCGGAGGACGTGGACATCTTCTGGCTGGACATCCACGAGGGCGTCCTGGACGTCGCGGACGCCGCCGGCGGGCTGACCGTCATCGACCACGAGGACGAGTACCAGTGGTCCCGCCGCTCGGCGGGCACCAACGCGTGGATGGTCCGGGCCGACGGGGACGCCGTCTACCACGGCCACTCCCAGGGCGTGACGGCCTACGCCCCGGACGGCGGCGGCGAGTTGTGGCACGCCCCGACCAACGGCGCGGTGCTGTTCGGCTGGCAGGAGGACACCGCGGTGTACGCCGGCACCGGCCGGCACGTGGTGCAGCGCTTCTCCAAGCGGACCGGCGCCCTGGAGGCCACGTACCGCTGCGACACGGCCGTGTACTCCTGCGCCACCTCGCCGGACGGCCGGCACGTCTTCGCGGGCGACTCGTCCTCGTCGGTGTACTGCTTCGACGCCGACGGCCGCCGGCTGTGGAAGCTCGGCACCGGCGGCGGCTCGGCGCTCTCGATGCAGTACTTCGACGGGAAGCTCTACCTGGTCACCACCGACGGCTCGCTGGTGTGCGTGGACGCGAGCGAGGCGGCGATCGCCGCCGCCCAGCAGGGCAGCGTCCCGACCGCGGTGGACGTCAAGCAGGCCGCGGCCCTGCCGACGTACACCCCGGCCGCCTCGGTCGCCCACGTCCCGACGGTCTCCGCCGCGCCCGCGGGCGGGATCGTGGTCGAGTGCGTGCAGCAGGGCGGGCGGCTGCGCGTCCAGGTCGTCTCGGGCGGCTACGAGCAGTCCTGGCACGTCCAGTTCCCCCGCGGCATCCGCGAGCCGGGCGCCCGGTACGTGGTCGACGGCCTGCACCCCGCGTCCGGGTTCTACCGGGTGCGCGGCGAGATCCACCGGCTGGTCTGAGGCGGTGCGCCGGTGCACCGGGGCGCGGCGACCGGGAGGATCACGGCGCGGCAGGTGAGAGGAGGGCCCGTCGGCGGTATCAACCCTGCATGGACGAGGTGGTCTTCGAGCCGCTGAAGGCGGTGCACTGCTCCCGGTGCCGCGCGGGCCCGCTGCGGCACCACATACGCGACGGCGGCCGGCCGCGCTGCCTGGACTGCGCCGGTCTCGGGGAGCTGGTGTTCCTGCCCCGGGGGGACGCGGCCCTCACCCGCCGGGCCCGGGTGCGCAGTTCCCGGCACGCCGTGGTGGTGCGCTACAACCGGCGCCGCCGGCGGCACGAACGCCAGGGGCTGCTGGTCGAGGCGGCGGCGCTGGCCGGAGCGCGGGCGAGCTGCCTGGCCGACGCGGCGGCGCGGGCCCGGCGGCGGGACCGCGACCGGGTGCGGCGGACCGCCGAGGACGTGCGCTTCACCGCGGCCTTCGCCGGGGAGATCCGCCGGCTGTTCCCGGGCATCCCGCCCGAGCGGGCCCTGGCCATCGCGGCGCACGCCTCGCTGCGCGGCAGCGGGCGGGTGGGCCGCAGCGCGGCCGGCCGGGCGCTGGACCCGGACACCGTCGCCGTCGCGGTGCGGGCCGCGGTGCGCCACACCGACACCGACTACGACGCGCTGCTGGTGGCGGGGGTGCCCCGGTTCGAGGCCCGGGCCCGGCTGGCGGCCCGGATCGACGCGGTCCTGGACGGCTGGCGGGCCCCGGTCGAGCCCGCCGCCTGACACCCCCGGCCGGTCTTCAGGAGGAGGGCCGGAACCGCCGGTAGAGCAGCGCCCCGCCGAGCAGCAGCCCGGCACCGGTGGGGGCGAGGTAGCCGAGCCCGGTCGCCCCGGTGTGCGCCAGCGGCGGCCCGGCCGGCGGCTGCGCCACGGGCTTCGCGGGCGGCTGCACCGGCTTTACCACGGGCGGCCGGACCGGCTTGCCACCCCCGCGGACCGGACCCGGGCCGTTGACGGAGGTGTTGCCGTGCGAGGCGTTGCCGACGGCGGCCACCCCGATGGAGTTGCCGCTGACGTTCAGCGGGATGTCCACCGGCAGTTGGATGCCGTTGCCGGAGAGCAGCCCGGGCGAATCCTTTCCGCTGCCGGTGGCCTGCGCCCCGCCGCCGCTGCCGGCGCCCTGGCCCCCGGCCCGCCCGGGGCCCGGTTTGCCGACGGGTTTCGACCCGTGCCCGCCGTGGCCCGCACCCGGGCCCGAGTCGTTGACGCAGGTGTTGCCGGCGGCAGGATTGAGCAGACCGGCCACGCTCACGGTGTTGCCGCAGACGTTCACCGGCACCTGCACGGGGAGTTGCACGAGATTCCCGGAGACCAGGCCGGGCGAGCCGGCCGCGCGCCCGCCCGCGTCCGCATCGGCGTACGCCGCCCCGGCCACCCCCGCCACGGAGAGCGCACCTCCCGCAACCGCCATCGCGATCACGCCGCTTCGACGAACCTGCCGCATCTGTGTCCCGCCTTCCGGTGAGGAGTCCGCGGGTGTTCCACCCGCACCGGAATCAACGCGATGAAGCCATTCGGGTTATGGCCGATACGCATTTCACTCGATCGGGTAAGCGCGTTCGGAAGGTCCGTCACCCGTGAGCGCAAGGACCGGATCGGCGGCCGGCGGCCCGGCCGGCCACCAGTCCTCGACCTCCCCGGGCGCGCTCTCGTACGGGTACCAGAGGCCGTCCCGGCCCAGCCGCAACTGCCGCCCGGCCGAGGTCAGGCGGTTGCGGTGCGGCCGGAACGGCCCCCGGCCGGCGGCCAGCAGCGCCGGCCGGGCCCGGTCGAAGGGACCCGCCGGCGGGTCCCAGGGCTCCTCCAGCACCGCCAGCGCCACGGGCCCGCCCTGGCGCCAGGCCGCGGCCGCGCACGCCAGTTCGGTGGTACTGCGTCCGGTGGCCGCGGCCAGGTCCCGGTACAGCGCCCGGGCCGCCCCCGTCAGACCCGAGGTGGGCTGCCCGGCGGCCAGCCGGACCGCGTCCTGCCACAGACCGAGCCCCGCCAGCGGGTCCTGACCCGAGGTCAGCAGGGCGTGCGCCCGGACCGCCGCGTCCGTCGCGAGCTGGTCCAGCGCCAACGGGTCCGGCGCCCCCGGCTCCTGCGGGCAGGCCGCCGGATGCCCGGGCGCCACCGGCACCGGCAGCGGCTCCGGCAGCGGCGGCAGCACCCCGGCGGCCAGCGCGGCCCGCGCCGACACCCCGGGCAGCTCGACCGCGGCCGCCGGCCGCTCCCGCGCCTCGTGCCGCGCACTGCGCCGGCCCAGCTCCGCCAGCACCTCCCGCTCCCCCCGGCCGCGCAGCAGCAGGAGCACGAACGGGTCGGAGTCCAGCAGCCGGGCCAGCAGGAAGCACAGGGCCGCCGCGTGCTTGCAGGGCGGCCGGGCGAAGTCCGGACAGGAGCAGTTGGGGATCAGGTCCCCCCGGCCGGGCAGCAGGGCCCCGGCCAGCCCCCGCGGCACCTCCCGCTCCAACAGGGCGGCCAGCTGCGCCGGATCGGCGGCCACCGCCGCCAGGAACTCCGACCACTGCTCGTCCGAGAAGGTCCCCAGCGCGACCGAGGTGCGGTACGGACGCGGCCGGCTGCCCCGCACATAGGCCACGATCCGGCCGGGGGTGAGGGTCACCGCGTCGACGTGCCCCTCGTCGGCGTAGGCCCGGCCGCGCTCCAGCCGCGCCCCGTCCTGCGCCCGCTCCTCCAGGGCCGCCAGCCAGGCCAGCCCCCACCAACTCGTCGGCGCCCCGCCGGCCGGCAGCCGGTCGAAGGTACGGCGGCGGTCCTCCCGCGCGCTGATCACGAGGGCCTGCGCAGCGAGACGAGGTCGGCCAGCTCGGCGTCGGTCAGCTCGGTCAGCGCGCTCTCCCCGCCGCCGAGCACCGCGTCGGCCAGCGCCCGCTTGGACTCCAGCATCAGCGCGATCCGGTCCTCGACGGTGCCCTCGGCGATCAGCCGGTGCACCTGCACCGGCTGGGTCTGCCCGATCCGGTACGCCCGGTCGGTGGCCTGCTCCTCCACCGCCGGGTTCCACCAGCGGTCGTAGTGGATCACATGGCCCGCCCGGGTGAGGTTCAGTCCGGTACCGGCGGCCTTGAGCGACAGCAGGAACACCGGGACCTCACCGGACTGGAAGCGGTCCACCAGCTCCTCCCGGGCAGCCACCGGGGTCCCGCCGTGCAGCAGCTGCGAGGGGACGCCCCGGGCCGTCAGATGGGCGGAGAGGATCCGCGCCATCGTGACGTACTGCGTGAACACCAGCACCGCGCCGCCCTCGGCCACGATGGTGTCCACCAGCTCGTCGAGCAGGGCCAGCTTGCCGGAGCGGTGCGCGGTCCTCGGGTGCTCCTCCTTCAGGTACTGCGCCGGGTGGTTGCAGATCTGCTTGAGGGAGGCCAGCAGCTTCATCACCAGCCCCCGCCGGGCGATCCCCTCGCTGGCCTCGATCAGCGCCATCGTCTCGTCGACCGTGGCCCGGTAGAGGGCGACCTGCTCGCGGGTGAGCGCGACCGGGTGGTCCGTCTCGGTCTTCGGCGGCAGCTCGGGCGCGATCCCCGGATCGGACTTCCGACGGCGCAGCAGGAAGGGCCGCACCAGGCGGGCCAGCCGGGCCACCGCCTCCTCGTGTCCCGGATTGACCTCCTGCTCGGCCGCGCGGGCGTGCCGGGCCCGGAAGGTCGTCAGCGGGCCGAGCAGTCCCGGGGTGGTCCAGTCGAGCAGCGCCCACAGCTCGGAGAGGTTGTTCTCCACGGGCGTGCCGGTCAGCGCCACCCGCGCCGGGGCCGGGATGCCGTGCAGCGCCCGGGCGGTGGCCGAGTGCGGGTTCTTCACGTGCTGCGCCTCGTCGGCCACGACCATCCCCCAGGACTGCCCGGCGAGCAGGGCCGCGCTGGCGCGCAGCGTGCCGTACGTGGTGAGCACGAAGCCGCCGGGGTCGGGGAGCCCCGCCAGGCTGCGGCCGGTGCCGTGGAAGCGGCGGACCGGCACCCCCGGGGCGAACCGCTCGATCTCCCGCTGCCAGTTGCCCAGCAGCGAGGCGGGGCAGACCACCAGCGTCGGCCGGCGGTGGGCCCGGCGCAGGTGGAGGGCGATCAGGGTGACGGTCTTGCCCAGCCCCATGTCGTCGGCGAGGCAGCCGCCCAGCCCCAGCGAGGTCATCAGGTCCAGCCAGGCCAGCCCGCGCAGCTGGTACTCGCGCAGGGTGGCGGCCAGCCCGGGCGGCTGCGGGGCCGGTGGCAGCTCGGCGGTCAGCCGCCCGCGCAGCGCGGCCAGCGCGCCCACCGGCACGGCCTCCACCTGCTCGCCGTCGACCTCGACGGTCCCGGTCAGGGCGGTGGCGAGCGCGTCGAGCGGGTCGAGCAGGCCCAGCTCCCGCTTGCGGGCCTTGCGGACCAGGGCCGGATCGACCCGCACCCACTGGTCGCGCAGCCGGACCACCGGGCGGTGCGCGGCGGCGAGCGCGTCCAGCTCGGCCGGGGTCAGCCGGTCCTCGCCGAGGGCGATCTCCCAGGCGAACGAGAAGAGGTCGCCGGTGTCGAAGAAGGACGTGCCGTCCGCGGCGGAGCCGGGCGCGGCGCGCAGCACCGCCCGGGCGGTCAGCGTCCGGGCCAGCTCCCGGGGCCAGTGCACCGGGACGCCCACGGCGGCCAGCCGGGTGGCGGCCACCCCGAGCAGGTCCTCGAGCTCGGGGTCGGAGAGCGCCAGGACGTCCGGTACGGGCTGGTCCAGGAACCGCAGCAGCGGCGGCCAGGCCCGGGCGGCCCGCCGCAGGGCCAGCACGGTGTCGATCCGGGCCCGGGGCCCGAAGCCGTCGGCGGCCGTCCCGGCCCACAGCGGGCCCGCGTCGGTCACCAGCGTCGGGTCGGCGAGGCTGTGCACCTGGAGGACGGCCGCCCCGGCGCGGCGCGGCACCCCGCGGGCGGCCCCGGGGCCCTCCTGCGGGTCGTCCGAGGAGTCGAAGAGGCCCCGGGCCGGCAGGTCCAGGCGCAGCGAGACGCCCACCCCGGTGTCCGCGCCGGCCGCCACCTCGGCGGCCCAGTCCCGGATCCCGGGCAGCCGCTGGGGCTCCCGGGCGGCGAACGGCCGGCCCAGGGCGTGCGCCGCGGCGGGGGTGCGGGGCAGGGCGTCGGCGACGGCGTCGAGGAAGGCCCGCACCAGCGCCTCGGGCTCGGGCAGCCGCAGCGGCCGGCCCGGCAGGGGCGTGGCGTGCGCCTCGGGGGGCATGGCGGCGGCCACCGCCCGCAGGTGGTCCACGTCGGCCGCCTCCAGGGGGCCGACCCGCCAGGCGTCGACGTCCTCGGCGGTCAGCCCGGGCAGCAGCCGGCCCCGGGCGAGCAGGCCCAGGGCGTGGTGGGCGGCGGCGCCCCAGCAGCGGGCCGCCGGATGCGCGGCCGGGTCGTGCCGGGCCCGGACCAGCAGCGGCAGGGCGTCGGCCACCTCAAGCACGACGGCGGGCACCGTCCGGCTCCGGGCGCCGGGGCCGTGCGCGACAACCACGGTCAGCGGCTCCGCGCCGGCCGGCAGCGGCTCGCCCGCCGGGGACCAGAAGGCGATCCGGCCCTCGCGGGGCACGGCCGCGGGCAGGAACACCGCGGCGGCACGGCGGAGCCCGGGCCCGGCGGTCTCGGTCACGGCCCCTCCCCCGGCGCTCGTAGGATCACTGCCGCCGAGTCTAGGCGGGCCCACCGACAGCGCCCCCGACCTGCTTGGTGTGTGGGGGAGCCCCTTGAGCGTGGTGTGTGGGGGAGCCCCTTGACGGGGGGTGGCAGGCTGGTCCGGAGGCAGGCCCGGGCCGGGGATGACCGCAGGTCACGGCGAAGCCGCGAAGTCCCCGGGGTGGGCCTGCCGCAGGGCCTGCAGGCCACCCCCCGTCAAGGGGCGCGGGGACCCACACACCACGCTCAAGGGGCTCCCCCACACCACCCAACGGGGCACGCGGCCCCGCACACCACGGAGTGTGCCGCCGCTCAGTCCCGCGCCCAACCCCCCCGGTCGTAGGCGTACCCGTACGACGGCCCGAGGGCCGCGCTGGTACGGAAGGGGCGTCCGGCGGCGTCGATCCGGACGGTGCCGGAGCGGTCCCCGGCCACCCAGCGCAGCTCCAGGTACCAGTCGCAGTCGCAGCCCGTGGTCGCGGCCTCCACCCGGATCACCGCCGGGTCGGCCGCCGAGACCTTGAGCGGGAGCGCGGGGGCGGGCAGCGGCTCCCCGGCGTCGTTGCCGGGCAGCGGGCGGGCCAGCGGGCGCGGGGCGTCCAGGTTGACCGCGTACGCGGCCGGGGTCAGCGCGCCCCCGCAGCCCATGGACATGCCGTACAGGTTCCAGCGGAGCGGGGCCCGGCGGCCCACCACCCGCACGTCCAGGGCCTGCAGGACCACGGGCCCCGGGCCCGCGCCGGTCACGGTCGCCTCGACGATCTGCCGCTTGCCGTGGACCGCGCGCTGGGCCGCGGCCCAGGCCGGGGCGTCCTGCTCGGCCGGGGGCGGCGGGACGTCCGCGGGCCCGCGCTCGCTCAGGTAGGCGTGGTCGCAGCCGTTGGCCCACACGTGCGAGCGGACGGACACCGCCAGCGGCGCGGCCCCGGCCGGAGGCTCCGCGGGCGCCCGGGTCCCCGGGGCGGACGCGGACGGCCGGGCCGTCCCGGGGGCGGACGGGGACCCGGAGACCGATGCGGAGGCGCCGGGCGCGGGGCTGCCCGTACCCGTGGGCGCGGCACTGGCGGGGACGCCCGTCGGCGTCCCTTGCGGCCGGGCCCCGCCGAGCCCCTGGGGGGAGGGCCGGACGGCCGCCGCGCCCCGCTGCTCCCGCCCGGGCGTCCCACCGGTCAGGCCGGCCGCGCCGACCGCCACGGCCGACACCACCGCCACCGCGGCGGCCCCGCCCCACCACCACCGCCGGTCCCGCCGGCCCCCGGCCCCGACGGGGACGTGCGCCTCCTCCACCACGGCGGCCGGCGCCGGGCCGCCCGGCTCCACCGCCCCGCCACCGGCCGCAGACCCTGCGGCGGGCCTCGCAGCCGCCGCGCCCGACTCCACCGCGCGGTCACCGGTCGCGGGCCCCGCAGCCGGCTCCCCGGCCGTCCTGGCCGCAAGCCCCGCAGATCCCTCACCCGCTCCGGCCGCCGCGCCCGCCGCGTCCTCACCCGGCCCGGCGCCCGGCTCCTCGGCCGCCGCGGGCACGGTGGCCTCGGCCGCCGCCTCTTCCCCGGGGACCGCCGACCGCCGGCGGGCGTCCGCGAGGAGCCAGGCGCGGTGGAGGGCCAGGGCCTGGTCCCGGCCGGCCCCGCAGGCCCGGGCGAAGCGGTCGACGGTCGCGAACTCCGTCGGCACCGCGTCGCCGTTGCAATACCGGTGCAGGGTCGAGGTGCTGACGTGCAGTCGTTTGGCGAGCACGCCGTAGCTGAGCCCCGAGCCCTCCTTCAGCTCCCGCATCAGGCGCGCGAACGCCCCGGTCTCCGGCACCCGTTCCGACCCGCCCACGACTCCCCCGTTCCACCCGGCCGTTCCACCCCGGGGCCATCACCCCAGCTGGCGGCATGTGCAGCCGTTCCAGTGTCCCGGATCGCCGGCGTTCCGTTGCCCGACTCCCCCGCATCCGGGGACCGTGGTCCTGCCACACCGAAGAGAGACCGAAAACGGGGAGAACCACCGTGCTCATCCGCGCCATCGCCATCGCCGCCACGACCGTCACCACGGCCGTCGTCGCGGGTCTGACCGCCCCGGCCGCACTGGCCGGGCCCACCGGACCGGCCGCCGCCACCGCGCCCGGCTTCCTCACCGGCCGGGACCTCCCGGCCCACCCGTCCTCGCCCTGGCACACCGGCAAGGTGACCCGGGGCCTGCCGGAGACCCCGCCCTTCTGCCTGTCCCGCGCCCTGCCCGCCACCGGCGCCTGGCACCGCGGCTTCGGCACCGACGTCGACACCGGCGCCGTGCAGATCTCCGTACGCACCGCCTCCTCGGCCGCCGCGGCGAAGCTGGCGGGCGCCCTCGAGCGCAAGGTCGCGGCCTGCGCCGCGGACTGGCTGCGGAACATGCCCGGCGGGACGGCGAGCTGGCAGGACTACGGCAAGCTGACCGTCGAGGAGGGGGCGCACGTCTACGGGGTGCACACCTCGGTCCCGGACTCCGAGCCGGGCGTGCACCTGTACGGCATCGGCCGGGACGGCGCGACCGTCACGGTCGTCAACTGGTCCCAGATGGGCGATCTCGCCCACGCCCCGGTCAAGGCCTTCAAGAAGACCACGGTCACCGCCGTGAACAAGCTCAACCCCTGACCGGGGCCGGTCCCGGGCTTGACCCCGGCGCCCCCGGGTAGGAGCGTCGGAGACAGAGGCGATGGCCATGCGGACCGGAAACGAACCCGTCAATGCCCGCAGCCCGCTGCGGCTGCGGTTCTGGCTGAGCGTGTGGGGCCTGCTGTGGGCCGGGCTGGGCACCGCGGCCTTCGCAGTGGCGGGCCGGCCCGGCTGGGCGGCGGCCTGCGGGGCGCTGCTGGTGCTGGCGTGCGTGGACCTGGCGATGATCGTCCGGCACCTCCGGCAGGGCCCGCACTACCAGCCGGGCCGGGACGTCCCGCCGTACGAACCCGACCGCGGCAACCCCCGCTGAGGGTCCCGGCCGGTCAGCTGCCGGCCGGGGGCTCCTCGGACCGGGGTCCCTCGAAGCGGGCCGCCGCGAGGTACTCGGGCTGCGGGTCGAGCGCGGCGGCCAGCCGGAAGTGCCGTCGGGCCCGCTCGGGCTTGCCGGCCCGCTCACAGGTCCGGGCGAGCGCGAAGTGCGCGAAGGCGTTGTCCGGCTCCCGCTCCAGCACCAGCTCGAACTCCAGCTCCGCGGGCCGCAGCTGGGCGGCGGCGAAGAAGGCCCGGGCGCGCAGCAGCCGGGCCGCGGTGTTCTCCGGGTGGGCGGCGATGACCGAGTCGAGCAGCTTGACCGCGCCCCGCGGGTCGCGGGCCTCGAGCAGCCGCTCCGCCGCGCGGTAGTCGATGACGTGGGTCTCCGGGCTGCTGGGCATGCGCTCCGTCACGGTCAACTTCCTTCCCTTTTCAGGGAGGTCCAACGCCCCCTCGGGCGCGCGTATTCCGGGCCGGGCCCGCGCCGGCGCCTCCGGGGAGCGTCAGGGGCGGGCCGCCGCCCGGGCGGTGAGCTCCGCCCACACCCGGCGGACCTGCGGGGCCAGCGCCTCCAGCGGGCCGTCGTTGTCGATCACCAGGTCGGCGACGGCCAGGCGTTGGGCGCGGTCGGCCTGGGCGGCCATCCGGGCCCGCGCCTCCTGCTCGGCCATCCCGCGCCGGGCGGTCAGCCGGTCCAGCTGCGTCTGCGGCGCCGCGTCCACCACGACCACCAGGTCGTACAGCGGCGCCAGGCCGTTCTCGGTGAGCAGCGGTACGTCGTGGACGACGATCGCGTCCGGGCCGGCGGCGGCCTCCAGCTCCGCTGAGCGGGCCCCGACCAGCGGGTGCACGATGGCGTTGAGCGTCTTGAGCTTGTCCTGGTCGGCGAAGACGATGCCGCCCAGCTTGGGCCGGTCCAGGGTGCCGTCGGCGGCCAGGACCCCTTCACCGAAGGCGGCGACCACCGCGGCGAGGCCGGGGGTGCCCGGCTCGACCACCTCCCGCGCGATGCGGTCGGCGTCGACGATCACCGCCCCGTACTCCGCGAGCAGCCGCGAGACCTCGCTCTTGCCGGCACCGATTCCGCCCGTCAACCCGACCTTCAGCATGGCCCGCAGCTTAGACGGCCCGGCCGGGCGGCTACGCGTCGCCCTCCCGCTCCGCGAGGAAGCGCTCGAACTCGCGGCCGATCTCGTCGGCCGAGGGGATCTCGGCGGGCTCCGCGATCATGTTGCCGCGGGTCTCCGCGCCGGCCGCCGCGTCGTACTGGTGCTCCAGGCCCTGGACGAGCGAGACCAGCTCCTCGTCGCCCTCCCGGATCTGCCGGTCGATCTCCGTCTGGGTGCGGTGCGCCTCGGTGCGCAGCGCGTGCGCGACCCCGGGCAGCACCAGGCCGGTGGCGGCCGTGATGGCCTCCAGCGCGGTCAGCGCGGCGTCCGGGTACGGGGAGCGGGCGATGTAGTGCGGGACGTGCGCGGCGACGCCGAGGACGTCGTGGCCGGCCTGGCCGAGGCGGAACTCGACCAGCGACTCGGCGCTGCCCGGGACCTGCGCCTCGTCGAAGGGGCTGGTGTGGCCGGGCATCAGGTCGACGCGGTTGCCGTGCGGGGTGATGCCCACCGGGCGGGTGTGCGGGACGCCCATCGGGATGCCGTGGAAGTTCACCGACAGCCGCACGCCCAGCCGCTCGACGATCTGCTGGACGGCCTTGGCGAAGCGCTCCCACTCGACGTCCGGCTCCGGGCCGCTGAGCAGCAGGAAGGGGGCGCCGGTGGCGTCCTGGACCAGCCGCACCTCCAGCGCGGGCTCCTCGAACTCCGTCCAGTGGTCGCGCTGGAAGGTCAGCAGCGGCCGCCGGGCCCGGTAGTCGACCAGCCGGTCGGCGTCGAAGCGGGCGACGACCTGGTGCGGCAGCGTGTCCAGCAGCCGCTCCACGATCTGCTCACCGGTCTCGCCGGCGTCGATGTACCCCTCGAAGTGGTAGAGCATGACGAGCCCGGCCGAGTCCTGGTTGAGCGCCAGGTCCACCACCGCCAGACCCTTGGCGTCCCATTCGTACAAACCCTGTGGATCCAGCACCGTCACCACTCCTCCCTCGCCGCGTTCCTAGTCAAGAACGTGCAAGCCCCCGGCGTCATTCCCCAGTTGACGGGTTTCACGCGAATCCGGCCGTGGAAAGCGCGGCCGGAACGGGACGTAAGGGCGGAAAACGCAGTAAGGCCCGCCCCCCGAAGGGGACGGGCCTTACCGTTTCAGCTCAGCTCACGCCGGGGCGTGAAGGTCGCTGCGCCGTGATCAGCTCTGGCCGCCGGCCAGCTTCTCGCGGAGCGCGGCCAGGGCCTCGTCGGACGCCAGGGCGCCGGAGGTCTCGTCCGACTCCGAGGAGTACGAACCACCCGAGATGCCAGCACCGGCACCGGCACCGCCACCCGCGGCCGGAGCGGCCTCGCCCGCAGCGGCAGCGGCCTCGTCGGCCTCGCGGCTCTTGATGACCTGGGCCTGGTGCTGCTCGAAGCGCTGCTGCGCCTCGGCGTACTGGGTCTCCCAGGCCTCGCGCTGCTTGTCGAAGCCCTCGAGCCAGTCGTTGGTCTCCGGGTCGAAGCCCTCGGGGTAGATGTAGTTGCCCTGGTCGTCGTAGGACGCGGCCATGCCGTACAGGGTCGGGTCGAACTCGACCGACGCCGGGTCGGCACCGAAGGACTCGTTGGCCTGCTTCAGCGACAGCGAGATGCGACGACGCTCGAGGTCGATGTCGATGACCTTGACGAAGATCTCGTCGTTGACCTGGACGACCTGCTCCGGGATCTCCACGTGGCGCTCGGCCAGCTCGGAGATGTGGACCAGGCCCTCGATGCCCTCGTCGACGCGCACGAACGCACCGAACGGAACGAGCTTGGTGACCTTACCCGGGACGACCTGACCGATCTGGTGGGTCCGGGCGAACTGCTGCCACGGGTCCTCCTGGGTCGCCTTCAGCGACAGGGAGACGCGCTCGCGGTCCATGTCGACGTCCAGGACCTCGACCGTGACCTCCTGGCCGACCTCGACGACCTCGGACGGGTGGTCGATGTGCTTCCAGGACAGCTCGGAGACGTGGACCAGACCGTCGACGCCACCCAGGTCCACGAAGGCACCGAAGTTGACGATCGAGGAGACGACGCCGGAGCGGACCTGACCCTTCTGCAGGGTGGTGAGGAACGTCTGGCGAACCTCGGACTGGGTCTGCTCGAGCCAGGCGCGGCGGGACAGGACCACGTTGTTGCGGTTCTTGTCCAGCTCGATGATCTTCGCCTCGAGCTCCTTGCCCACGTAGGGCTGGAGGTCGCGGACACGGCGCATCTCGACCAGGGAGGCCGGGAGGAAGCCGCGGAGGCCGATGTCGAGGATGAGACCACCCTTGACGACCTCGATGACGGTACCGGTGACGATGCCGTCTTCTTCCTTGATCTTCTCGATGGTGCCCCAGGCACGCTCGTACTGGGCGCGCTTCTTCGAGAGGATCAGGCGGCCTTCCTTGTCCTCCTTCTGGAGAACAAGGGCCTCGATCTCGTCGCCGACCTTGACGACCTCGTTCGGGTCGACGTCGTGCTTGATCGAGAGCTCGCGGCTCGGGATGACGCCTTCGGTCTTGTAACCGATGTCGAGCAGGACCTCGTCCCGGTCGACCTTCACGATGACGCCGTCGACGATGTCGCCGTCGTTGAAGTACTTGATCGTCTCGTCGATCGCGGCGAGGAAGGCTTCCTCGTTACCGATGTCGTTGACCGCAACCTGCGGGGTGGTGGCGGTGGTCTCGGTGCTGCTCGTCATGTGGGAAAGGGCTCCGGTTACGGACAGAAAGTCGTAGGTACTGCTACGCCGGGAGCCCTTATCGCGTCTGCCTTAAGCCGGACAGCCAAGGAGGCCTCCATCCGCAGAACACGGGGAGGGCCTCGAAAACCGAGGGGTTGCAACAGATGCGAGCGCAGCCTGCTAGGTCTGAGGAGCACAGGCTCGCAGCGCAACTTGTAGCATACGGGGACGGCCGGACAGGGTCAATGCGGAAGCCGGGCGCCCGGGCGCAGACCTCCGCTCCCCCGGCACGATCGCACCGCAACTCCCGCACGGGCAGGCCGTCCCGGCCTTGCGCGAAGACTACGACGACGGGTCCGATGAGCCAAGAGGATGTGACCGCCGAAGGCGCGTACGACGCCCCCGGCGGCAGGAACGAAACCCACGGCGACGGCCGCGGCACGCACGGCGACGCGCACCCGCGCCCCGGCGGCCCGGTCCGGCGCCCGGGCGAGACGTACGAAGAGGAAGCGGACGCGTACGGGTACGACGACGCCGACGAGGACGACGGCGAGGCCGTCCGCCGCGAGGCCGGCGGGACCGAGAGCAGCCGGGCCAACCGCGGCTGGTGGGACCGCAACGCCGACGAGTACCAGAGCGAGCACGGCTCCTTCCTCGGCGACGACCGCTTCGTCTGGGGCCCCGAGGGCCTGGACGAGGCGGACGCCGGCCTCCTCGGGCCGGCCGGCTCCCTCAAGGGCCTGGCCGTCCTGGAGATCGGCGCCGGCGCCGCCCAGTGCTCCCGCTGGCTGGCCGCGCAGGGCGCCCGCCCGGTGGCCCTGGACCTCTCCCACCGCCAGCTCCAGCACGCCCTGCGGATCGACGGCGGCGCCGTCCCGCTCGTAGAGGCGGACGCGGGCGCACTGCCCTTCCGGGACGGCTCCTTCGACCTGGCCTGCTCCGCCTACGGCGCGGTCCCCTTCGTCGCCGACCCGGTGGCCGTCTTCCGCGAGGTGCACCGGGTGCTGCGGCCCGGCGGCCGCTGGGTGTTCTCGGTGACCCACCCCGTCCGCTGGGCCTTCCCGGACGAGCCGGGACCCGAGGGCCTGTCCGTGTCCGCCTCCTACTTCGACCGCACCCCGTACGTCGAGCAGGACGCCGAAGGGCACGCGGTCTACGTCGAGCACCACCGCACCCTGGGCGACCGGGTCCGGGAGATCACCGCGGGCGGCTTCCGGCTGGTGGACCTGGTGGAGCCGGAGTGGCCGGCCTGGAACACCCAGGAGTGGGGCGGCTGGTCGCCGCTGCGCGGCAACCTCCTGCCCGGCACCGCGATCTTCGTGTGCGAGCGGGACGACACCACGGGGAGGGCCTGACCCGGTGCGCCGCGAAGCCCTGGACGCCCTGCCGGTCCGGTCCGCCCTGCCCGCCCTGACCGCGGCCCTCGACGGACCCGGCGCGGCGGTGCTCTGCGCCCCGCCGGGCACCGGCAAGACGACGCTGGTGCCGCTGGTCCTGGCCGGGCTCACCGGCGACGGCCCCCGCCGCCGGGTGCTGGTCGCCGAACCGCGCCGGATCGCGGCCCGGGCGGCGGCCCGCCGGATGGCCTGGCTGCTGGGCGAGCGGGTGGGCGAGTCGGTGGGCTTCACGGTGCGCGGCGAGCGGGTGGCCGGACCCGGCACGGTCGTCGAGGTGGTCACCACCGGCGTCCTGCTCCAGCGGCTCCAGCGCGACCAGGAGCTGGCCGGGGTGGACGTGGTCGTACTGGACGAGTGCCACGAGCGGCACCTGGACGCCGACACGGCCGCCGCCTTCCTGCTGGACGTCCGCGCGGCGCTGCGGCCCGAGCTGCGCCTGGTGGCCGCCTCGGCGACCACCGACGCGGCGGGCTGGGCCCGCCTGCTGGGCGACGTACCGGTGGTGTCGGCGGCCGAGGTCGCGCACCCCGTCGAGGTGGTGTGGGCCCCGCCGGCCCGCCCGGTACGGCCGCCGCACGGCATGCGGGTGGACCCGGCGCTGCTGGCGCACGTGGCCTCGGTGGTGCGGCGGGCCCTCGCCGAACGCCCCGGGGACGTCCTGTGCTTCCTGCCCGGGGTGGGCGAGATCGCCCGGGTGGCCGGACTGCTGTCCGGGGTGGACGCCGAACTGCTCCAGGTGCACGGGCGGGCCCCCGCGGCCGTCCAGGACGCGGTGCTGGCCGGCGGCGAGCGGCGGCGGGTGGTGCTGGCCACCGCGGTGGCCGAGTCCTCGCTGACCGTGCCCGGGGTCCGGGTCGTGGTGGACGCGGGACTGGCGCGCGAGCCGCGCACCGACCATGCGCGGGGGCTGGGCGCGCTGACGACGGTACGCGCCTCCCGGGCCGCGGCCCGGCAGCGGGCGGGCCGGGCCGGACGCGAGGCGCCGGGCGCCGTCTACCGCTGCTGGGCGGCGGCCGAGCACGACCGGCTGCCCGCCTTCCCCACCCCGGAGATCCGGCTGGCGGAGCTGTCCGCCTTCGCCCTCCAGGCGGCGCGCTGGGGCGACCCCTCGGCCACCGGCCTGGCCCTGCTGGACCCGCCGCCGGCCGGAGCCCTGGCCGCGGCCCGGGACGGCCTGACGGTCCTCGGCGCCCTCGACCCGGCCGGCCGCGTCACCCCGCGCGGCGAGGCCATGTCCCGCCTGGGCGTCCACCCCCGCCTGGCGCGGGCCCTGCTCGACGGTGCGGACGCCGTGGCCGGCGGCGCCGCCGGGCTGCGCCGGGTCGCCGAGGTGGTGGCACTGCTGAGCGAGGAGCCGCCGCGGGAGTACGGGGACGACCTGGCCGGCGCCTGGCGCTCGGCCCGCGCCGGCGGCGACGCCTACGCCGCCCGCTGGCGCGCCGAGGCCGGCCGGCTCGCCACCGCGGCGGGCGGCCGGACCCCGCGCGGCCGGGACGCGGCCGGGACCCGGACTGCGGAGCCCGAAGGGCGCCGGACGCCGGGGGCACCGCTCTCGGACGACCGGCTGGCCGGGCTGGTGGTCGCGCTGGCGTTCCCGGAGCGGGTGGCCAAGGCCCGGTCCCGGGGCCAGTACCTGATGGCCTCCGGGACCGGGGCCGTCACCGGGGACGGGTCGCGCCTGGGCGACGCGGACTGGCTGGCCGTCGCCGTGGCCGACCGCCCCGCCGCCGCCACGGACGCCCGCGTCCGGCTGGCCGCCGTCATCGACGAGGACACGGCCAGGACGGCCGCCGCGCACCTCGCCTCGGAGGGCGCGGAGGTCCGCTGGGACCGCGGGGACGTGGTGGCCCGCCGCGTGGCCCGGCTCGGCGCGGTCGAGCTGTCCGTACGCCCGCTCAAGGACCCCGACCCGGAGCTGGTGCGGGCCGCGCTGCTGGCGGGGCTGCGGGCCGAGGGGACCGCCCTGCTGCGCTGGTCCCAGGACGCCCAGGGGCTGCGCGAGCGGCTCGGCTTCCTGCACCGCACGCTCGGCGACCCCTGGCCGGAGGTCACGGAGGAGGCCCTGCTGGACCGGGCCGGGGAGTGGCTGGAGCCGGAGCTGTCCCGGGCCCGCCGCCGCGCGGACCTGGCCCGGCTCGACGCGGGCCAGGCACTGAACCGGCTGCTGCCCTGGTCCACCGGCGAGGCCGGCCGGCTGGACGCGCTGGCCCCCGAGCGGCTGGAGGTGCCCAGCGGGTCCCGGATCCGGGTGGACTACTCGGCCGGGCAGCCGGTGCTGGCCGTCAAGCTCCAGGAGCTGTTCGGGCTGGGCGAGACGCCCCGGGTGGCGGGGGTACCGGTCCTGGTGCACCTGCTCTCGCCGGCCGGCCGGCCCGCCGCGGTCACCGCCGACCTGGCCTCCTTCTGGAAGAACGGCTACCAGGCCGTCCGGGCGGAGCTGCGCGGCCGGTACCCCAAGCACCCCTGGCCCGAGGACCCGGCGACCGCCGAGCCCACCCGCCACACCAACGCCCGCCTGCGCCGCTGACGCCCGGCCGGCCGGGCCGGCGGCTCAGGCCTCCACCGGCTCCGGCACCAGCACCGGCGCGCCGGGCGCGGGCCGCCGCCGGGTACGGGCCTCCAGCCACAGCGCCAGGGCGAGCAGCCCGGCCCCGCCGACGGCCAGGCCGACGGGGGCGTACGTGTGCAGGGTGAGGATCTTGATCCGGTTGGCCTTGACCAGGTCGACGGTGTGCCGCAGGTAGTCCTCGCGCATCTTGACGTGCCCCTGGAAGACCACCAGCCGCTGGCCGGGCGCGGCGGCGGCGAGGGTGCCGCCGCGCAGCTCCTCGCTGTGGATCTCCTCGCCGTTGACGGGGGCGCCGGTGACCGGGTCGACCCAGAACATCCGCTTGGTGGTGTACCAGCGGGAGGTCCCGAAGGCGGTCTCGATGGTGGCCGGGTCGATGCCGGGGATCGGCATCTTCTTGGGGAAGGGCACCTTGGTCCAGGGGATGGTCTGCTCGAAGTAGTACACGTCCAGCCCGTGGAACTTCCGGGGGCCGACGTAGTGGATGGGCGCCGAGGTGCGGGTCTGGGCGTCGAAGTACAGGTAGTCCCGCGGCTCGGTGAAGAAGGGGAACTTGAACTCCACGCCCTCGCGGCGGACCGGCTCCCCGTCGACCATCTCGCCGGTGGCGTGCACCGGGTCCTGGGTGTGGGCGTCGAAGATGTACCGCTCGGGGATCTGGGAGACCATCTTGCCGTCGGGGCCCAGCACGTAGGAGAGGGTGTCCCAGACGACCACGTCCTTGCCGGCGCTGGCCTCGATCTCCCGGGAGCGCTCCACGTTCCCCTTGAGGGTCTGCACGATGGTGATCTTGGAGACCTTCTTGGGCTGGAGGGTGCCGTAGTCCAGCAGCGTGGCCGGTTGCGCCTCCAGCACCGCCTCCTGGTACTGGCTCGGCGGGATCTTCGCCAGGCGCGGGTACATGTACCAGCGCATCAGCGGGGAGAGGCTGGCGAAGAACACGGCGAAGGCCAGGAGGACCAGGCTCGCTCGGCGTCTCATGGGGCTCCTCCTACTGACCGGGGGCCGTGGGCGCGGTGGTGAGCAGCGGCTTCGGCGAGGGCCGATCGCCCGGGCCAGGTACATGCGCTGCAACTGGCCGCCGGAGAGGGTGTGCAGCGGCCGGTGGCCCAGGGTGCCGACGCCGAGCCGGTCCG